>JAZNLD010000151.1:0-3584 GCA_045578925.1 Clostridia bacterium | reverse complement strand
AGTCCCCTTTGCAAATCCCTTATTAATAAAAGAAACGGAGAATAATAATGGAAAAAATAAGAAACAAGCTTTTTACAAATGTATTTTTTGTGACAGCTGCGGCAATACTGTGCTGCGCATTGTGGGGCAGTGCAACGCCCTTTATTAAAACGGGATATGAACTGATGCTTCCTGATAAGGATGTGCCGTCTACGATGCTTTTTGCGGGCATAAGGTTTTTCCTTGCAGGAATAATAACCGTAATTATTTACAGCGTGGCAGGGAAAAGAGTTCTTTATCCCAAAGCGGAAAATCTTGGAAAGGTTGCGGTTGTTTCACTTTTTCAGACGGTAATTCAGTACATATTCTTTTATGTAGGTCTTGCAAATACCACTGGCGTAAAGGGAACGGTAATAAGCGGCTCGAGTACGTTTTTTGCAATACTTATAGCAAGTCTTATTTTCAGGCAGGAAAAGCTCACCTTCAAGAAAATCTTTGCCTGTGTGCTTGGGTTTGCAGGTGTTATAGCAGTAAACCTCAAGGGACTTGACTTCAATATGAATTTTATGGGTGATGCGTTTGTTCTTTTTTCTGCGATAGCATCTGCCGCATCATCAGTAATTATGAAGCGTTATTCAAATGATGAAGACCCCGTTGTTATAAGCGGTTATCAGTTTATAATGGGCGGTGCTGTTATGATGGCAATAGGTTTATTATTTGGCGGAGGTGTGGAAATAACAACATTTAAGGCAGGTGCAGTGCTTACCTATCTTGCATTTTTATCGGCAATTGCATATGCTTTGTGGGGAATTCTTTTAAAGCATAATCCCGTGTCAAAAGTTACTGTTTTCAGCTTTACAATTCCCGTTTTCGGGGTGCTTCTTTCAAATATAATGCTTGCAGAGGAAAGCAATGTTTCGCTCCTTAATCTTTTAATTGCACTTGTTCTTATATGTGCGGGAATTATGGTGAACAGCCGCCCCGAAAAAGCATATTTAGCCACTAAAGTAAAAAGTGAGTATCATTATATAAAGAAATAAAACCTGTAAACTAACGGATGCTCTTTATGTAAGCTGTCGGAGATACGCCGACAGCTTTTTTAAATGCTCGTGAAAAAATATGTATGGATGAATATCCAAGTATATCTGATATTTGGCTTACTGTGTGGTTTTTTTCGCGTAGCAGTTTTTTTGCTTCCCTTATTTTAAGCTCCATATAATATTCAATGGGACTTTCCCCCGTATTTTCACGAAAGATTTTACAAAGCTGCGTCTTTCCAATCATAAAATGGTCGCATATATTCTTTAAGGAAAGGGGGGAATAAATTTGCTCTTTCATATAGTCGCAAATGAGTTCGCAAAGAGAATTGTTTTTAATATCACGTGATTGCTTGCGGCAGGGCATAGGTTTTTCAAGTGTGTTACCGTTTCGTATAAGAAGAATAAGAAATTCCGTAAGATAACATTCAAGAAGCTGCGAGGAAGCAAAAACAGATGGCAAAAAACAAAGATTATCTTTATTTTCATAATCGCCGGGCACATTCCCGAGTGTATTTTTTGCTTCCTCTAAAAAAAGTGAAAGAAGAGTTTTTCCTGTCTTATCAAGGGTAAAGGTTTTCCCTTTAAAATAGTGCATTGCAGGACTTTTTGAAGTAAATGATATTACAAGCATATTATTTGCAACACGGTTATCTGAAACATGGGCGTGTATTTCCATCGGTTCGTGAAAAATCACCTGCCCTTGTGAAAGAGTGCAGCCTGCACCATTTGTGATTGCGTTAATTTTGCCACT
The DNA here is from genome assembly GCA_045578925.1 of Clostridia bacterium. Taxonomy (GTDB): domain Bacteria; phylum Bacillota; class Clostridia; order UMGS1883; family UMGS1883; genus UMGS1883. The sequence continues at coordinate 1,814 of JAZNLD010000151.1, read as the reverse complement.
GTCCACATACACCATTTCCCAGAAGTCATGCTTTTCAGGGGCGTGAGAGAAGTCCTTGCCGAATTCAAAATAATATATACTGTTAAAGCCGGATATTTTAATTTCATGTATTGGTTTTTGCATCTCAAACATAAAAAAGTCCTCCTGCGAACAAAATGATAAAAAATATGTAATCATTGTTAAATACATAAAACTAAAAAGATTGTATAATAAAAGTAGCCTAAAGTCAAATTAAATTTGAATATAGCGGAGGTTTTATAAAATGAATGTACTTGCAGTAGGTTGTCATCCTGACGATATTGAAATTTCTTGTTGCGGAACACTTGCAAAATGTGTAAAGCGCGGTGACAAGGTAACTGTGTGCCATGTTGCAAACGGAAATATGGGACATGAAATTATACCACCTGATGAACTTCGTGAAATAAGGGCAAAGGAAGCGAAGGCGGCAGGCTCTCTTGCAGGGATTGAGGTGGTAAGCCTTGATATAGGGGATTTACTTCCAAATGGGTGCGACATAACTCAGCGTGATAAAATGATGGAGCTTATACGGGATGTTCAGCCTGATTTTATTATTACGCACAGTCCGACGGACTATATGCCCGACCACCTGGCGGTGTCAAAGCTTGTTTTTGATGCGTCATTTGCTGCAAGCGTGCCACAGTACGGAAAAGGCAGTAAATCGGCAGTAGTACCGATATATTATATGGATAATCTGGCGGGTATGAATTTTAATCCTACAGAGTATGTAGATATAACAGATGAAATGGAGCTTAAAATAAATATGCTTGAATGTCACGTAAGCCAGCTTAAATGGATGCGTGACCACGACGGAATTGATTTTGCAGAATTTGTACGCACCTGCTCCAGATTTCGCGGATTGCAGTGCGGTGTAGGTTATGCAGAAGCTTTTACCCAGGAGTTTGTGTGGCCTAAAGTTCTTACAAAGAGGTTATTGCCATGAAAAAAATTGCGTGTGTAGGAATATTGGTAGCAGATGTAATTGTAGAGCAGGTAGAAAGCTTTCCCGAAAAAGGAAAACTTGAAAATGTTAATTCAATAACAGTGCATAATGGTGGAAATGCAATGACGGCATCTGTGAATTTAAAAAAATTAGGAGTTTCTTCTTGCCTTATAGGTATGGTAGGGGAAGATATGTTTGGCGATTTCCTGATAAAAAGACTGGAAGAAGAAAATGTTGACACCCGTGGGGTAAGAAAAAATGAAACTGTGCAGACCTCTGCGTCAGTACTTATGATTGATAAAACAGGAGAACGCTCATTTTTCCATACGACGGGAACAAATGCCGTGTTTTCTGAAAAAGATATTGACTACTCTGTTATAGACGGATGTGATGCGGTTTTTGTTACGGGGACATTTTTGATGGATCGCTTTGACGGAGAAGAAACAATGGCTTTTCTTAAAAAGTGTAAGGAAAAGGGAAAGACTACCTTTCTTGATGTGTGCTATGATGCAAAAGGAAAGTGGGGAGAAAAGCTTGATATGTCAATGCCCTACATTGATTATCTGATGCCCAGTATTGATGAAGCAAAGGAAATTGCAAAAAAAGAAGACCCCGATGAAATTTCCTCTGTATTTATAGAAAAAGGCGCAAAGAATGTAATTATAAAGCTTGGCTCCAAAGGAAGCTACCTGCGAAAAGAGGGGGAAGAGAATGGAAAAGTATTTCCGCCTTTTTATGTTAAAAACCCCGTTGATACAACGGGAGCGGGCGATAGCTTCTGTTCAGGCTTTTTAGCCGCATTTGCGCATGGTGAAAGTATTGAAGAATGTATGGAATTTGGTAACCTTACAGG
>JAZNLD010000150.1:0-8920 GCA_045578925.1 Clostridia bacterium | reverse complement strand
CCCTTTTTCTTCGTCGCGCACAACGCAACCGTTTTCAAGCTGTATAACTCGTTTTTGCATATCGTTTACAATTTTCTCGGAATGAGTAACCATAACGATGGTTGTTCCCATCTTATTTATTTCTTCAAAAAGAGTCATAACCTCGTTTGATGTTTCAACGTCAAGGTTTCCTGTAGGCTCATCGGCAATTATGAGAGAGGGACTGTTAACAAGCGCCCTTGCTATACTTACTCTCTGCTGCTCACCACCTGAAATTTCGTTAGGATAGTTTTTAGCACGATCTTTAAGACCAACAAGTTCCAGAATTTTGGGAACTTTTCTGCTTATTTCCTTCTTCTTTTTTCCGATGATTTCCATAGCAAAGGCTACATTTTCATAAACAGTCTTATTGGGAAGAAGTCTGAAATCCTGGAAAACAACGCCTTGAGCACGTCTTAAATAAGGGATTTTAGAACGCTTTAGCGCATTTACAATAATTCCGTCTACAATTACGTCACCTTTTGTAGGTTTAATTTCGCCTGTAAGTAGCTTTATCGCCGAACTTTTACCAGCACCGGTCTTACCTACAAGGAACACAAATTCACCATCATTGATAGTGAAAGAAACATTATCAAGGCCTACGACATCCTTGTCATAAACAACTGTAACATTTTTAAATTCTATCATACTACCACCTCTTCATCATATGCGCATCGGTTTAGAAACAAGATATTTTTTAACCATAAGTGCTACTTTAAAAACCATTGGTAGGTCAAAAATCCTAAGATCAAGACCTGTTATTTTTCTCACTTTGTCAAGTCTGTAAACAAGTGTATTTCTGTGAACATAGAGCTGACGAGATGTTTCAGACACATTAAGATTATTTTCAAAAAACTTCTGTATTGTATAGAGAGTTTCCTGATCAAGAGAATCTATTGAATCCTTCTTGAAAATTTCAGAAAGGAAAAGTTCACAAAGCGTCGTGGGAAGCTGATAAATAAGACGTGCAATACCGAGATTTTCGTAGTTCATAATGAACTTTTCTCCGTCAAACACCTTTCCTACTTCAAGGGCAATACGCGCTTCCTTGTAGCTTTTTGCAATATCCTTGATGCTTGACGCAATTGTACCTATTCCAAGTCTTATATTAACCATAGCTTCGCTCGCTACGGTATCCGCAATCTGAGCCGCAATAGCATCAAGCTCGCTTGCTTCTGTTCCCATTTTGACTTCTTTAACTATTGCAATAGTATTGTTATCAAGGTCTATTACGAAATCCTTTCCGTTATCAGGGAATATTCCACTGATAATATCATAGACATCAATTCCTCTTATATCTTCGTACTGAAGGGCAAAAATCGCTCTGTCAACATCAAATGATAGCCTAAGCTCTTTACTCTTCAGGAAAATATCACCGGGAAGAATACTGTCTGCAAGCATATTTTTTATAAAATTTGCCTTGTCATACTTATCACTATGAATCTGTCTTATTGAACCTATGTAAGCAGAAAGCATTTCGATATGAGTAACAAGGGACTCGTCCTCACCGTTGATAAAAGCGATATAATCTATCTTCCCTCTTGAAGTTGATGTATAGAAAGTGCAACCATATGCACGAGTGATTTTTGTATCACTTTGCGCACAGATTTCAAGAATTTCAGCAACATTTTCGTCAACAGATGAAACTACACCCGAAGAAACTACAGTTCCATTCCCTTCAATGATACCGGTATGAAGACTGAGAATCTTACTTGTCTGGTCAAGTATATTATTGAGATATTTGTTTATCAAGCCAATTCCCTCCTATTAGTGGTTCGTGACATAAATATACATATATATAATAGCACTTTTTTACTCTTATTTCAACAGTTTTTTGTTGTTCTTTACAAATTTGTTACATTTTTTATTTTCATAGGTGCAATCAAAACCTCTTTTTGCGTCATAGTATGATATTGTAAATAATTTGGAAAGGAATTTCATTATGCTTGCTACCGTTGCCTCATCCACCTCTGCAAACAGATTAAAGCGCCGTCTGTGGGAATTCGGAGTCTCATCATCAGTTATTCAAACACCCCATGCTCTTACCGAGGACGGGTGTGGCTATAGTTTAAGATTTGACGATGACTCCCGTGTATTCGTTGAAAAATCCGCGTTGGAGTTAGGTGTGAAAATCCGCTCTTTTTATTCAGAAACAGTCGAATCCGGGAAAAGAATTTATCAAAAAATTTAAAGGAGACATTTATGATATATTTAGATAATGCCGCAACCACCTTTCCAAAACCTGCCGTAGTAGTTGATGCCGTTACAGACTTTATGAAAAACTGTGGTGGAAATCCTTCTCGCGGCGGGCATTCCCTTTCCGCATCAAGCGGAGAAAAGATTTTTCTTTGCAGAGAGGCGCTCGCTGACCTTATATGCGCTGATACTCCTGAACAGATTGTGTTTACAAAAAACACGACAGAAGCACTTAACCTTGCGATAAAGGGTATTCTCACTCGCGGAGATGAGGTTATTATCTCTTCGATGGAACACAACAGCGTCCTCCGAAGCTGTGTAGATATGGAAAAAGAAGGTATAACGCTCAAAATTGCCCGTGCGGACAACCGAGGAATAGTTAATCCAGCAACTGTTTCTGATATGATAACCGACAAAACAAAATTGATTTGTATGATTCACGTATCAAATGTCTGCGGAAGCATAAATCCTGTGCGAGAGATATATTCAATCGCTAAAAAAAGAGGTGTTACTATGCTTCTTGATGCGGCTCAAAGTGCCGGTGTCGTAGATGTAGATATATCATGCGGAGATATGATTGCTATGGCAGGACACAAGGCTCTTTATGGTCCTATGGGCACAGGAGCTCTTTACATCCGTAAAGGTATTTTACTTGACACTCTTACCGAGGGTGGTACGGGAAGTTTTTCCGAAAGCGCACTTATGCCAGAAAATTCCCCTGAACGTTTTGAAGCAGGCACTTTAAACGCTTGTGGTATTGCAGGGCTATACGAAGGAATCAGCTTCGTTAAACGGGAAGGAACGCGGGAAAAAGAGAAGGAGCTTGGCGATTTTCTTGTTTCACAGATGTCTGCCGTCAAGGGAGCGAAAATTATCGGTCTTCCATCGGTAGGAGTTGTTGGACTTTCACTTTTTGGTCATGACTGTGTTGATGTTTCTACAAGACTTGACCGCGAATACGGCATTGCTACAAGAGCAGGACTTCACTGCTCGCCTATGGCACACAGAACATTGGGAACAGTTACAAGCGGTTTACTCCGCTTTTCTACAGGTTTTTTTAACACAAGAGAGGAAATTTCAGCGGCTGCGCACGCCCTTGAAAAAATTCTTGAAAATTAAGATTCTGTTACAAGGTAAAAAAACTCTTTTTTTACCTTGTTTTTTATTGTATAATATTTAATAAGTCATTCTATAATAAAGGTGGTTGAGATTATTGTTTGAGTTTTTTAGTACAATTACCCCCTACCTTCCGCGATTTCAGGATATCCTTGATATACTGATTGTAGCGTACATATTTTATAAAATTTTATCATTCTTTTACGAAACACGAGCAGGCTCGCTGATAAACGGAATTATGCTGCTTCTGCTTTTCCTCGGTGTGAGCAAGGCGCTTCAGCTTAATACAATAAACTTTCTTCTGAGTAGTTTATTGCAGGTTGCCCTGTTGGCATTTGTTATAATTTTCCAGCCGGAGCTTCGCGGACTGCTTGAACGAGTGGGACGAACAAAACTTTCTACTCTGTTTTCACAGGGCGATACCAGTTCTGCAGAAAAAGTTGCAACAGAAGTAGCGGCTGCGGCAGTTGCAATGTCAAGCAGACGCATCGGCGCTCTCATCGTTTTAGAACGCAACACAAAAATCGGTGACATTGTCCGTACAGGTTGCGAAATAGATTCAACAGTTTCAAGCGAGCTTTTAATCAACATTTTCATACCCAACACACCTCTTCACGATGGTGCTGTCATAATAAGAGAAAACAGAATTCTCGCTGCAAGATGTATTCTTCCCCTCACTCAGAACGAAACATTGAGCCAGGAATTCGGTACTCGTCATCGTGCTGCACTTGGACTTTCAGAATGTTCAGATGCTGCTATTATTGTTATCAGCGAGGAAACCGGAAAAATCAGTTTCACTCTTAATGGTGATATGAGCCGTAACTTCACTGAAGAAACTCTTAAAAAAGTTATTATGAAGGTTCTTTCCTCTGATTCCGGGAAAAATTCCGAGAACACAATTTCAAAATGGAAGGAGCGCTTGAGATGGAAAAAGTAAAACGAGAAAAACTTTTATATAAGATTTTCAGTCTTGTGTTAGCTACTGTGTTATGGTTTTATTTATCCTACCAGGGTGATATGGCCATTACAAAAACGATAAGAAATGTTCCGATATCAATTTCAGGAAAGCAGGCTCTCAATGAAAATGGGTTTTCCGTATATTCAATTGACGAGAGTGTAAATGTAAGCGCTTCGGGAAGCAGGTCAAGTTTAAGAAGAATTAACAGCAAAACTCTTTCAGCAAGCGTTAATGTTTCCTCGATCAAAAAAAGTGGCACATACACACTCCCTGCAACAGTAACACCATACACCAATACAAATGCAACTTTCTACGTAAAAGGAAAAGATATCAAGGTTGTTATTGAGCCTATTGAGACAAAAAAATTCGATATAGAAACAGATATTCTTTCCCCTACAGACACCTCGATAATACTTAAGGATGCAGTATTGTATAAAAATATAGTAACTGTTTCAGCACCAAAAAGCGTAATGAAGCAGCTTGGTTCAGTAAAAACCGAACAATTTGTTCCTGAAAAAGACGAAAAAGAATTTACTGCAAAACTTATTGCCTACGGCAAAAACGGAGAGGTTCTTCAGGAAGGCGTAGAGCTTAACCCAAAAGAAATAAGCATCAGCTACTCATTCTATTCAGTAAAAACGGTTCCTATAGTCCTTGTTACTACTACAGGAAGTAGAATCTCACTCCCCGCAGAAAACACGGTAAGAATATATGGGAGCGGCGATGCACTTGAAGGCATAGACCATATAGAAACAGAGGCAATTAACCTTGCACTGTTCAAAGTCGGTGACACGCCTAAAGTTAATCTTATTGTTCCTGATGGTGTAAATCTTGCAGATAATGTAAGCGAATTGGTAGTTACTATAACAGAAGATTTTTACGAAGAATAATAAAAAATAAGAAGCCGTAGGCTTCTTATTTTTTTACAACTCACTCATACAGGCAAACAAAATGACGGGCACACAGTGTGTACCCGTCATAATTTTTACTTATGGATTATTTCTCGAAAGTAGTCCAGTCTTTGTTTTCGGTAAGCTTAGTCCACTTTTCAAATCCGTTTTCCTTAACTTCGTATTCATGGCTGTTTGTTGCTTCCTGAACTGCAATGTAGTACCAGGCAGTTTCGTCTGCATTATCAGACCACTTTGTCATACCTGCAAGAAGGTCTGCATTAGTTTCAGGATTTCTCTTAAGAACTCTGTTGATGAGAGTCATTGCTTCTGCACGAGTAATTGCCTGGTCAGGTCTGAATGTATCATCTTCATAACCTGCAATCCAACCGTATGCATCTACTTCTTCGATATACTTCTTAGACCAGTGGTGATCTACATCGCCATACTTGCTTTCTGCAACAAATTCGTATTCTGCAAGTCTAGCAAACATTGTAGCAAATTCTGCTCTTGTAATCTTTTCATTAGGAGCAAATTCTGTAGCTGTGCGTCCTTCTACGATAGAAAGCTTCGCAAGTGTAGATACTGCTGTATTGAACCAATCTTCTGCATTTACATCATCGAATGCACTTTCTTCTGTAAGGTTAGCTACTCTTACATCTTCCTTAAGAAGTCTGAAGATCATTGTAACTGCTTCTGCACGAGTGATGTTACCATTGGGAAGAACGCTTCCATCCGGGTAACCCATTACGTACGCGTAATGATCTTTGGCCTCAAGAATTTCAGGAATATCAACCTTACTTACTACAGTGCTACCATCCTTAACCCAAGCAGCGTAGATAGTTGTATCTTCACCAACTGTTACAGATTCAACCTTGTTGGTAAGTTCAGCATCGCTGTACCAACCTGCGAAGATATAACCTTCCTTAGTGGGAACCATTGTAAGTTTTACAGTTGTACCCTTTGCATACTTCTTGGGTGCGATTTCGCTACCACCATTAGTATTGAATGTGATTGTATACTTTTCAGTTGTTGTTGAACTACCTATGCCGGGAAGGGGTGATACACCAGTTGTAAAGTCAATCTTTACAGGATATGTTTCAATAAATGTCTTTTCTTCACCGGAAGAGCTCTTACGATAAAGAACCATATATGCGTTTTCAATGCCACGTGATGTATTTCTCACAACTCGGAGCTGGCCATCCTGATAAGTCACACCACTAATCTGTTCTCCATCTTCGCTATAGAATTCAACATCGAACCAACCTGTTCTGAGCGAGATAGCATCAAGAGCTACGCCTGTTGAAGAAAGGTCCTCTGTCTTTATATTGAGTGAGCTTTCGTGACCAAGTGTTGTGTTGCTGAAATCACTACCTGCTGTATTTTCCTTGATACCTTCAATTCTGCCTGCAACTGTATGAAGCTGAACGCCTCTGCTGAGTGCAAGATTGAGCCAGATGTTTGATGCTTCAAAGTTTTCATCGGCAGCCTTTACAATCTTTTCAAGAAGACCTTCTGCTGTGCCATCACCAAAGAGCATAATAACATCGGGAAGAAGTGCTTTACTTGCGTAAACTTCAACAAGGTTTTTTCCAAGTTCGTCAAATGCTGCAGTGATTGCTTCTTCACCATCAAGTACAAGAATTGCATCTGCCCCTTCTTCTACCTTTGCGAGAAGGTCATCACTTGAAAGACTGTTTAAGAACGCTCTTGCGTTACGAACAAAGCCCTTGTTTCCTTCTGCGCTGTCAGTAACAATTTCTTCTGTAAGAGCAGCACCAAAAAGAACCGCAAGTGTCTTCTTTGCACGGTCGTTTGTAAGGAGCTCTTCGTAATAATTCTCTCTCAGGAACTTGCCGCTATCATCATAACTTCCTGTGCCATCCTGTGAGAAGAGGATTTTGATAAGAGCCCTAAGAGCTTCTTCAACATAAACCCTTGCGTCTTCTGCAATAGCTTCATATTCGCTGACAGTAACATCTGGAATACTACTTCCTACGTAGCTTGCATAGTCATCAAGCTTACCGAAAGATTCTCTCATTGTAAGCGCCTCAGTGCTGTAAGAAGGATTATACATAATTGCCTCTACAGCAGGATCTGTTTCAGCTGCAACAAGTGCGTAAAGATACTTCATTCTGTAGTCTGTCATACGCTGATCTGAAGTGAGGAAATCAATTGCTTCAGAAAGATCAACTGTGTCAATCGCTTCGTTTACAGCCTGAAGAACTGCGAGCTGCGCTGCGTGATACTCCTGATCCTTCAGCCAGGGAGCTGTAACCGCATCGTAGTTAAGTTCATCAAGAACTTCTTCTGCCTTTTCAAAAATTATGTTTCCCTCGTAAACTGCTGATGCCGATTCATCTATGTTCGGAAAAGCAAAAGCAGAAACGGAGGAAGTGAGAATCATGGCAGAAATAAGCATTGTGCTTAAAATTCTTTTTTTCATAATTACCCTTCCTTTACTCTAATATTATATATTTTAAAAAATTATATATAAACCTATGCTAATTATAGCATAGGCAATCGGTTATTTCAAGTGTTAATTTATGTTTTGAAGCAAAAACTACCCCCCGCTTATGCGGGGGGGGGGTAACAATCATTTCAAGGTCTGCATAATACCCTGGAAAATCGCTTCTGCGATTCTCTCCTGATTTTCTTTCGCCAGAAGATAATTTCTGTCACTTTCATTGCTTATAAATGCACATTCAACAAGGGCTGCCGGAGAAGTCGTTGTTCTTATAACAAAAAGATGTGCTCCATTCTGCGTACCCTTGGGAGGTAGCGGGGTGAGTTCAAGAATCTTGTTATATATATTTTTAGCAAGTTTTGTGCCGACTTCACTTGCAGGATGATAATAAACCTGAGTTCCGCTGATAGTAGCGTCATCAATAGAATTACAGTGAACGCTTACAAACAAGTCGCATTGCGACGCGTTTGAAATATCAGTTCTTTCCTGAAGGGTTATATACTCATCTTTGTTTCGTGTGTATATAACATTTACGCCGTTATTGGCAAGTTTTTCACCTACCATAAGAGCGACAGAAAGATTTATATGAGTTTCATATGCAACAGCATTACCAAGACTGTTGTATCCGACTGCCCCGGGATCTTTTCCACCATGGCCTGCATCAATAACAACCGTGGGCTTTCCGTTAGACGGAGGATTTGCATTTACAGGAGGGATGATCGACCCACTCTTGTAAAATCCCTTCTCAGCAGTATATGAAAGGCTATTACTTCCATCAACCGTTACAGTACAACCTGCTGCAGAGTTAGTTATGATTATATCGTATATATTTGAGTCCCTGATTTCAATGTACTGATCTTGCATAGAAAGATTTGAGAATGTAACGCTGTATCCGTTCTCTACTTTCTTCCCATTTCCTACATAATTTCTGTCAAAGTAAACTCTTTTGGCAATTCCATCATAAAAAAGCTGCTTGTTAGGCGATTTTTCGGATCTGATAACAATTCCGTTGCTGTCAGTAAGAATTACAGACTGCACGTCCCCATTCACATCAAGAACAAGTCTTGCGTAATTATCGTGATTGGAATATCGTACCTTGGCAACGCTGTTTCCGTTTACATTAACACTTCCACCGTTTCCTGAAAACTTTACACCCTGAAAGTCAAAAACTATTCTTTCAGGATTTGAATATCTTGTTATTTTCGGTGAAACAGGAGTTTTTGTTGCGATATAAACGTAATCATATCTGCTGTCAGCACGGCCAGAAACTGTTCC
>JAZNLD010000149.1:0-3242 GCA_045578925.1 Clostridia bacterium | reverse complement strand
AGGAATTTGCGTTCCTATACAGTAAAAAATATTTGATTTTATGCCGTGCGAGAATTTCCTCGCAATGCTCGGAAAACGCACATGGCAAAACAAAGTGATTATCTCCGCACCGCAGGTGCAGTGACGGAGTCACTTTGTTCTCGTATAAGAAATTGTTTTTTTCGCGAGTACACTTGTCGGCTTGAATTTGGTTGGAACGCGAAATGGGTGAAGTGTCACGCTTCTTTTTGTGAGGTGGTTTTTTGATTTCGCTAAAGACAGTTCGTTCTCTGTGTATTGATTTTGTGATATTTTTTATACCTATTTACCTGTTGTGGCAGGCGTTCCCCTACATTTTCGCCGTTTGCGCTCCTTTTTTAGCGGGTTATCTGCTCTACCTTGCGGCAAATCCGCTGAACAGACTATTAAAAAAAGTTCTGCCACCTTCTTTTTGCGCGGCGTTATCTCTTTTTCTGATTTCGCTTGTTGTTTTCTTTGTTCTGCGGACGCTTTTTATAAATCTGTTCCGGGAAATATCTGCATTCACGCAAAGCCGAGGTGCCCTTTCCGATGCTGTTCCGTTTATTTCAAGAAAAATGTCCGCACTAAGCTCTAACGAGATTTTTTCATCGCTGACAGACGCGATTGCAAGCGGTTTTTCAGCATTACTTGTTAAAATAAGCTCATTTATGCTTGGCTTTGCAAAAAATATTCCCGCTGTACTTCTTTCCGTTTTTGCATCAGTTTTCACGGCATTTTTCCTGCTTAAAGACAGCTCATTCCTGAAGACCTTTTTCCTTGAATTTTTCGGTGAAAAGGCGCTTTTAAAACTCGGAAATATCAAAAATTCAATTTTGGATGTTGCTTTCTCTTACCTGAAAGCTCAATTTATAATAGGAAGCATCATTTTCACGATTCTTTTTATTGGTTTTTTCTATCTCGGCATAAAATACAGCCTTCTTCTCGCGTTTTTCACGGCACTTGTGGATGCAGTACCGATTCTCGGTACAGGTGCGATGCTTATTCCGTTATCCGTTTTTTATTTTCTTACGGGCGAAAACTCGCTCGGTTGGGGAATACTGATTCTGTACGGAATTGCTATCCTTGCAAGGCAACTGTGCGAACCGAAAATAATCGGACAAAAACTTGGTATTCATCCGCTTCTGACTTTATTTTCTCTTTATGCAGGACTTAAAATTTTTGGCATAGCAGGTCTTGTTTTTGGGCCTGTCTGTGCGATTTTTATTAAGAATATTATTTCCCGAAAAAAAGAAAATGTCCCTATATAGAGAACATTTGTTCGCATTATAAGGACATTTTGCAGATGTTTCACATGAAACATCACGAAAAATGCTGTAATTTGAAGATTTTTAGTGTTTTTTGAGATTCTTCGCTTCGCTCAGAATGACAGGCGGTAGTTTTCTATATGTCGCGAAATGGTCTGCGCCGAATTCACTCATTGCGCGGAAGGTTATCAAAATTTTTGTTTGCGTTTTGTGGTCGGTGCTGTTTTTCACAGCCCTCAAAATGCACGAGCCACAAAAACCGGTGCGGAGGGTTGTCAAAAATAGTGCAGAACCGTCAAACTGAGCCGCAGGGTGATCCGAAGCTGTACAATTGTACAGCGAGAGGCGAAGTTTGGCGGTAACAAAACGCATAAAAAGAAAAGGAATCCGCCTAAAGCGGATTCCTTCATAAAATAAGCTATTCAAGTTTAACAAAAAACTACTATATGTGTGTTTTTGCGTTTTGTGGTCGGTGCTGTTTTTCACAATCCTCAAAATGCACGAGCCGTAAAAAAGGCGACGTGGCTTTGGTTGCAGAAACCACGAACCGAAGTCCGCAGGACATCCCGACGCTGTACAAAAGTACTGCGAGGTGAGGTTCGTGGTTAATTCATCGGCATAATAAAAAAGAAGCGTGCCGCTTCACCCTTTTCGCGTCCTGACCAAAATTTAGGCAGACAAATTCCACTCGCGAAAAAAGACGTAATTTCCTATACGGTAAAAAAAGGAATCCGTATTTAAAATACGGATTCCTACTTCTATTCACCATTTTTTTCTTTTGCCGATGAATGATCTGCGCCAAAGAACCGAGCCTTTTTACTTTATTACGGTGCGTCCACCCATATAAGGTACTAATACTTCGGGAATTGTTACACTGCCATCCTCATTCTGATTATTTTCAAGAATAGCTGCAACAGTTCTACCTACTGCAACACCACTACCATTGAGCGTATGTACGAACTGAGCCTTGCTTCCCTGACCGTCCTTATACTTGATGTTTGCACGTCTTGACTGGAAGTCTTCAAAGTTACTGCATGAAGAAATTTCTACATATCTGTTATAAGAAGGCATCCAGACTTCAATATCATACTTCTTTGCAGCTGTGAAACCAAGGTCACCGATGCAAATCTGAACAACTCTGTAAGGAAGACCAAGACCCTGAAGAACGCTTTCAGCGTCGCGGGTAAGTTTTTCAAGTTCCTCGTAAGATTCTTCGGGTTTAGCAAACTTAACAAGCTCAACCTTATTAAACTGATGCTGACGGATAAGTCCGCGAGTATCCCTGCCGGCACTGCCTGCTTCTGCACGGAAGCAAGCTGTGTATGCAACATGCTTAATAGGAAGTTCTGCGCCATCTAAAATCTGTTCGCGGTACATATTTGTAACGGGAACTTCAGCAGTAGGAACAAGGAAGTAATCAGTATTTGCAACCTTGAATGCATCTTCTTCAAACTTGGGAAGCTGACCTGTACCAATCATTGAATTTCTGTGCACCATAAAGGGAGGAAATACCTCTGTATAGCCGTTTTTATCGGTATGAGTATCAAGATAGTAGTTGATTACGGCTCTCTCAAGCTTTGCGCCGAGATCCTTGTAAACTGTGAAACGGGCACCTGTAATCTTTGCAGCTGTATCGGGGTCAAGGATGCCCAAATCCTTACCGATGTCCCAATGAGCCTTGGGTTCGAAACCGAAGTTTTTGGGCTCGCCGAACTTTCTGATTTCAATATTATCTTCATCTGTGTCACCATCAGGAACTGATGCATCGGGAATGTTGGGGATTGTAAGCATATTGCGGTTAAGTTCTTCCTCAACTTCGCGGATCTGCTCGTCAAGTTCCTTGATTTTGCCTGAAATTTCCTTCATTTCAGCAAAAACAGTAGTTGTATCCTTGCCTTCCTTCTTCATCATAGGAATCTGTTTTGTAACTTCGTTCTGCTTTGCCTTGAGAGCTTCCGCTTCAACGAGAAGAGCACG
>JAZNLD010000148.1:0-2638 GCA_045578925.1 Clostridia bacterium | reverse complement strand
CACGGAACACTTTCAATATCGTTAAAAACTTTTCTGTTCTTGAGTTCAATCTCGTCTAAAACCCACTGAGGAGTTTCTGAGCCTGCTACTTCATCGGGTTTAACAATATAGTCTCCGCCAACCTCTGTGGTAAGTCCGCCGCCACTTCCGCCGCTAAGACCTCCGCCGCCGTTGCCGCCACCTGAGCTTCCTCCGGTACCTTCTTCGATGTCTCCATCGCCAGAGTCACCTTCGGTTCCATCACCTTTTTCTGTTATTGCTTCTTCGTACTTAGCTTTAAGGCTGCTTACGCCGTTAATTTCTCCAAGTTTCTCTGAGAGATATTCCATCGCATCTGAGGGTTCAGAGCTTGGCAAATCAAGTTCAAGTACATCATTAATTTTTTCAATGAAGGGGAATATTTCAGAATAGTTCATCATTCCGCTTACAAAGTGAACTGTTACAGCATCAAAAAATGCTTCGCTCAAAGTATCCTTTTCCTCTGCAAGGGTAGAGTCTATGCTATTAAATTCTCTTTCGAAGATATCTTCTATTATTGTTGCTCTTTCAGATTCACTTTCAATACCAGCAAACATCTCGTATAAGCTGTTGTTGCCTTCGGTATCAATTCCCCATGCATCTTTATTTTCCTTAATTTTTTCAAGGTCGTTGTTTTCAAGAATTTTTACTACCTCTGTACAGGTTTCAAAAAGTGTTGAAAAGTCAGAAAGGGCTGCGCAATCTTCTGCTTCTGTAAGCATGAGAAGGACAATCTTCTTATTCTCGATTGCATCATATTCTCTATAGTCGATATCTATAAGTTCTTTTGCTGCTGCAAAATTTGCCTCAACATTTTCACTTGTTGAGTTCTGTACAAGTGAAATTGCTTCATTTACAGTTTCTTCAGATACATATTTAATACTGTTTTCGAGAACTTCATCCTCGAACGGCATATTTACATATACTTTGTACGAGCCGGGGTTTCCTGACTTAAGCTTAAACGAATATTCAAGAACGCCGCCTTCTTTTGTTTCAAGCTGTTCTACTCGTGAATAAATTTCGTTAAAGTTTTCTGCAGTTGCATCAGCAATATCCTTATTCGGATAAACAACTCTTACAATAACGGGGAGACCTTTTCTCTTTGTTTTTGATGTGATTTTTATATCTACCTTGTCGTTTTCAACATCATAGTTTGAGATAAAATCTGACTCATCGCTGCTTTCAAGAGTATCTCCATATGCACGAACATAATCAGTTCCGTGTTTTGCAATACCGTCATAAAGAGGCTTGATAAGCTCACTGTTTATACTTGACCACGCATATCCTTCAAAGCTTACTGCAGAAGCTTCCTTATCTGCTTCTAAAGCTTCACTTGAAATAGCCTTAGACATAGAGCCCTGCATAACTCCGTTCTCATCAAACTGAGGGAGAACAAGATAACCGGAACCTATTCCTGTAAGGTCAGCGCCGAAAGAAAGCTTACCTGTTTCGCTGTTTTCTGCAATTGCAAGATTTTCAGCGTAAGGAGTCTCTTTCGCCGTTGTAAAACTTACTGAAGTTGCGCAGTCGATTTCTTTTATAGAATCTAAAATACCCGCTTCATTAACTGCTTTTCCTGTAATTTCAAGCTGGTATTCTCTACCCGGCATAAGCGGATACTGTGGTGTGATTGTAAAAAACTTATCGTCAAACACTGTATCAGCAGCAATTATTTCTCCGGTAGCTGTTTCTGTAATAGTAGCGTCAAGTGTTGAAGTTTCTGCATTAAGCTTTTTATTAAACTCGAGTGAGAAACTACGATCAGTATCAACATCGGTATCTCCGTCATAAACATCAAGTCCGTAAGATTCAAAAGTTTCTGCACCTACAAGCGGAGCAAGATGCCATTCCTGGAATAAACCTGATGCACTATAGAAATATGTTCCTGTCGCCTTATCAAAGTTTACGTAGTGAGATGTCATCTGTATTGATTTGGGAGTTACCTTTGATGTTGATGTTGCATGAAGAACAAGTTCGCCATCATAGAAATACTTTATTGTTGTTAAACCTGCTTCCTCATCGCGGCTTACAACAAGAATCATCTGATGCCAGCCCTTTTCTCTCGCTTTACTCACATTAGTAAGTGTCTTTAACCCACTAAGAGTGTAATTACCCTTGCTCCAGACAAGTTCCTTATTACCTGAGTCGGAATTTAACGCAGTTCTACCATAGTAAAAGCCATTTCCGTTAGCATCTTTACCATCACCTATACCGAGCCTCGGTCTTCCGGCACCTGTAGCGTTATCAAACTGCCAGGATGTAAGAACAAAGGAATCGAGAGTTTTACCGTTCTTGGGAGCAACACCGTAAACAGGAACCATTGCAAGAACCTGTCGTTCTTCATCGTCAGTACTTCTGTATATATCTCTCTTCTTGATATATCTGGGGAAATGATCAGCCGCTATATCATCGTCTATATACTGGTCTTCTGCGTGAGAAGGCAGATTATTTTTCCATCCTGAAGTAACCTTTATAACATTCGGAAAATCCTCAGTGAAATATGTATCAAAATTACTCATATCGAGATAATCCGCATCTTCTCCACCACAGTAGAACATCATACTTCTTTTAACAGAAGGCTGATTTTTCATACTAACTGTAATAATTGCAGCACCAGGTT
>JAZNLD010000147.1:0-6058 GCA_045578925.1 Clostridia bacterium | reverse complement strand
GGCACAGGTCAGGAGCAGAAGATTACAATTACTGCATCATCAAATCTTTCTGATGAAGATATTGACAAGGCAGTAAAGGAAGCAGAGCAGTACGCAGAAGAGGATAAGAAGCGTAAGGAAGCTATCGACATCCGTAACAATGCAGACCAGCTTGTATACCAGAGCGAAAAGACACTCACAGAGCTTGGCGACAAGGTTGAGCAGGCTGATAAAGACGCAGTTCAGGCTGAAATTGACAAGGTTAAGGAAGCTCTTAAGGGCGATAATGCAGACCTTATCAAGGAAACAAGCGACGCGCTTCAGCAGAAGTTCTACGAAATCAGCCAGAAGCTTTACGCACAGGCTAATCCCCAGGGTCAGCCCGGTGCAGAAAATCAGCAGAATCCTAATGCAGATAATGTATACGACGCAGATTTTACAGACACAACAAATAACTAATAAAACATAGCAGAGCGGAAACTTTCCGCTCTGCTTATTGGCTAAACAAGGGATGAGAGAAGTAGTGCAGAGTGCGTAAACTGAACCCGCAGGTGTATATAGATACTCCGCGGGTGAAGTTTGCGCAGAACAAAACGCATAAAATCTGAAATTCGCGACAGCGAATTTCTACAATGAAAATTTTAAGGCTCTTTGATAAGTGGCTTAATAAAAGAGTGTCTGGAAAAACTTTTGCGTTTTGTGGTCTGTGCTGCTTATATCATTCCGCATTAGAGGTGACAAAATGGCAGAGAAAAGAGACTATTACGAAGTCCTGGGCGTTTCAAAAGGCGCTTCGGACGATGAAATAAAAAAAGCATACAGAAAACTTGCCAAGAAGTATCATCCCGACCTTAACAAAGACAATCCCGAAGCGGCAGACAAATTCAAGGAAGCGGCAGAAGCATACGATGTTTTAAGCGACAGCGAAAAGCGTAGCCGTTACGATCAGTTCGGTCACGCAGGAGTTGACGGAAACGGTTTCGGCGGTGGCGGTGCAGGCGGTTTTGGAGGCTTCGGCGGCTTTGATATGGGTGATATTTTCGAAAGCTTCTTCGGTGGCGGTTTCGGCGGTGGCAGTAGCAGAAGAAACGGACCTGTGCGCGGACGCGACATTCAGCAGGCACTTGAGCTTACTTTTGAAGAGGCCGCATTTGGCTGCAAGAAAAAGGTTACAATCATCCGTGGCGAAAGCTGTGACGATTGCGGCGGCAGCGGTGCAAAGAAGGGTACATCACCCGTAAAATGTGCGCGTTGTGGCGGTACAGGTCAGATGAGAACTGTTCAGCAGACGCCGTTTGGTCAGTTTGCATCAACAACAACCTGTAACCAGTGTGGCGGTCGCGGAACAACTATTTCCGACCCGTGTCCCACCTGTAACGGCAGCGGTCAGAACAGAAAGAAGCGCGAACTTGAAGTAAACATCCCTGCAGGTATTGACCACGGACAGACAGTTTCCGTACGCGGTCAGGGTGAAGCAGGTATGCGTGGCGGAAGCGCGGGCGACCTTCTTGTGACAATTTATGTGAAGCAGAGTAATGTCTTCACCCGTGAAGGTAACAATGTCTATGTTGATGTGCCGATAACATTTGTTCAGGCTGCACTTGGTTGCGAAATTGAAATCCCCACAATCGACGGCAAGGTTACACAAAGAATCCCCGAAGGAACACAGCACGGCACGAAATTCCGTCTTAAAGGACGCGGTATTCCGTCAATCCGTGGCGGTGCGCGTGGCGACCAGTATGTCCGCATAATTGTTGAGATTCCCAAGAATCTTTCAAATAAACAGCGCGAAATCCTTGAACAGTTTGCTGAGGAAACGAGCGAGAAAAACTATAACCAGAAAAAGAAATTCAGCGACAAGCTCAAAGATTATTTCAAGAATTGAAAGGAAATTTGACTATGGATTGGCTTGCAGTAAGTATATACACATCTCCCGAGGGGATAGACCCCCTTTGCGGAAGATTATATAACCTCGGCATAACAGGTGTGGAAATTCAGGACAAGGACGATTTTGAGGATTTCCTTGAAAATAACAAGCAGTACTGGGACTATGTTGACGAGGAGCTTCGCGAAAAAATGAACGGCGAAACCCGTGTTAAAATCTATGTCAGCGATAACGAAATCGGTCATAAACAGCTGCAGAGCGTGCGCGACGACCTTGTTTCTTTCAAAAGTCTTGACAGCGAAAATCTTTTCGGCACACTCCGTATTGAAATTGACACAATGCACGAGGAAGATTGGGAAAATAACTGGAAACAGTATTTTAAACCAATCTATGTCGGTGACCGTCTTATCATAAAACCCGAATGGGAAAAGATTGAAGACGCACAGGACAAAATCGTGTTCAACATTGACCCCGGTATGACATTTGGCAGCGGACAGCACGAAACAACCCGTCTTTGCGTGGAAACTCTTGACGTGACCGTTAAAAAAGGTGACAAGGTACTTGACCTTGGTTGCGGCAGCGGTATTCTTTCAATCATCGCGCTTATGCTCGGTGCAAGTGAGGCGCGTGCCGTTGATATTGACCCCAACTGCAAGAAAATTGCATATTCCAACGCGGCGCTCAATGGCATCGGTGAGGATGTGTACACAGTTCTTGACGGCAATATCTTAATTGACGAAGAATTTAAATCATCCACCGAAAAGAGTGGCCCTTACGACATCGTAGTGGCAAATATCGTGGCGGATGTTATCATACCTCTTTCCAAGGATGTAAGACGCTACCTTAAAGATGGCGGTACATTCATCGCAAGCGGTATTATTGAAATGCGTATTGACGAAGTAAAAGAAGCCATCGAAAAAGAAGGCTTCGAAATACAGGAAATCAAAAAGGAAAACGACTGGTACTGCATCATTTCGAAGTAACCGAAAGAGAGTAATTGCTATGGCTAATTTCTACATAGAAAAAAGTGATATAACTGAAAACATTGCTACCATAACGGGTGAGGAGGCACAGCACATCAGCCGTGTTCTGCGTATGAAAAAGGGTGATAATGTAACCCTTTGCGACGGTGAAGGTATGTTTTTTGAGGCGACACTTACCGATTTTTCCGATAAGAGCGTTGTAGCGGAGATAACATCCTCGCGCAAGGCGGAAACCGAGCCTTATGTCGAGCTTACGATTTTTCAGGGTGTGCCCAAAAATCCCAAGCTTGAAACAATTGTGCAGAAGCTTACCGAAATCGGCGCGGTCAGAATTGTGCCCGTAGACACAAAACGCGCCGTTGCAAAACTTGACAAATCTGCAAAGGTTGACAGGCTTCGCAAAATCGCACGCGAAGCGGCAAAGCAGAGCAAACGAGGTATCGTACCTGAAGTTATGGACAGTATGAGCTTTAAAAACGCCGTAAAACTGGCAAGCCAGGCAGACCTTTCCATAATTGCGTACGAGGAAGAGGTGGAAACATCTCTTAAAAAAGCACTTTCGGGAAAAACACCGAAAACAGTTTCCGTTATGATCGGACCCGAGGGCGGTTTTGAAAAAGACGAGGTTGAATTTGCCAAGGAAAACGGTCTTGTAAGCATAACTCTCGGCAAAAGAATTCTCCGCACGGAAACTGCACCGCTTGTAATCAGCGCGGCGGTTTTATACGAGCTTGGTGAAATGCAATGATAAAAATCTACTACGCCTTCAAAAGGTGCGAAAGTGAAGATTTTATAAAAAAATCGCTCTTTCGCTATAGCGGGAAAAGTGGTTTTGAAATAAAGAAAACAAAATCAGGAAAACCATACACCGACGGGATATATTTTTCGCTTTCCCATACGGACGGCTTTACAGTCTGTGCGGTCAGCGACAGGCAGGTCGGCATTGATACTGAAAAAATCCGCCCCGTAAAAAGTGCGGAACGAATAATAAAACGCTTTTTTGGTGAGTGCGAGAAAAGCCTGACCGATGAGGCATTCCTCTGTATGTGGACGCAGTTTGAAAGCCGTGTGAAATACTTCGGCGAGGAAATTACATCCTGCAAAAATGCAAAGGAAAAAAATCTTCATACCGAAACATTTTTAATGGATGATTATATTGTTTCGGTATGCTCAAAAGAAAAAGAGCAGATAGAAAAGGAGAAATTGACGATGGCAGTTTTAAGAAAAGCAGATATAATGCTTCCCAAGAATATTGACCTTACCAAGTGGAGCGTCGTTGCGTGCGACCAGTACACTTCACAGCCTGAATATTGGGAAAAGGCGCAACAGCTTGTAGGCGACTCACCCAGTACATTAAACCTTGTTTACCCCGAGGCGTTTTTGTCACAAGGCGATAGCCGAATTGAAAAAATCAACAAGACAATGCAGGAATATGTTGAAAACGGCATATTTGAAACATACGAAAACTGCCTTATCTATACTGAAAGAGTGCTTTCAGGCGGTCGTGTAAGACGTGGTATAGTAGGCGCAGTTGACCTTGACGCGTACGACTTTACAAAGGGTTCAAAAGCCTCTATCCGCGCGACAGAGGGTACAGTTCTTGAAAGAATTCCTCCGCGTGTTAAAATCCGCGAGAATGCTCCGCTTGAGCTTCCTCATGTGATGCTTCTCATTGACGATGCGGAAAAAACTCTTATTGAGAATGTTAAAAAGGGCGAAAAGCTTTACGATTTTACCCTTATGGCAGACGGAGGAGAGCTTCGCGGTTATCTCGTAGACGATGCCGACGAATTCCTTGAAAAAGTGGAAAAGTTTGCAGAAAACGCAGCGGACGGTCTTATCTATGCAGTAGGTGACGGTAACCACTCGCTCGCAACTGCGAAGACCTGCTGGGAAAACATAAAAAAGAACCTTACAGATGCGGAAAAGGAAAATCACCCTGCCCGCTTCTGCCTTGTTGAAATTGAAAATATCCACGACGAAGTGCTTGAGTTCGAGCCTATTCACCGCGTGGTGTTCGGTATTGAAAACGAGGATGAGTTCATAGCAAAGTGCAAAGAAGAACTTGGCTGTAAGGAAAACGGGGAAGGTCAGGAAATCGTTATCGTAAGAAAAGGAAAGCAGGAAAAGCTTGTTATGACAAACACATCAAGCCCCCTTGCGGTAGGTACACTGCAGAAGTATCTTGACACACTTTCCTATGAGGTTGACTACATCCACGGCGAAGATGTTGTGGAAAGCCTTTCTGAAAAAGCAGGCGCGGTAGGATTTTTACTCCCCAAGCCTGAAAAGAGCAGTCTTTTTGAAACCGTTATCAAGGACGGAGCACTTTCCAGAAAGACATTTTCTATGGGCGAAGCAAATGAGAAACGCTATTACATGGAATCTAAAAAGATTAAGGCTTGATTAAATTGCGCAGAGCGTTCATTGGCAAAATAAATAAAAGAATAAGTTTTGGTAGGAATCCGTGAAAACGGATTCCTATTTTTTTAATGCCAATGAACTACGAACAAACTTCACCTCTCGCTGTACTTTTGTACAGCGTCGGATAACCCTCGCTACGCTCGGTTCAGTTTGTCCGTTCTACACAATTTTCTCTGCGCCTTTCAAGGCTTGATTAAATCGCGCAGAACAAAAAGAGAATCCGACAATTATTCGGATTCTCTTTTTGTTATCTTCTGTCTTTAAAATCACTTTCACCCAACAAATAGTCACAGCTGACATTATATAACCTTGATAAAGCTATGACATGATGTGTAGGAATTTCATTTGTGCCATTCTCATATCGGGAATACACTTGTTGTGTCGTATTCAAATGCGAGGCAACTTCCTTTTGGCTTAAGTCATTGTCTTCGCGTAATTCTTTTAATCTTTCTATATACGAACTCATTTTCCCACCTCGGAAAAATTTTAGTCATTATCAACATCTGTCAATTTTGAAACAGGAACTCCTAAAACCTTACTTATTTTATAAAGTGATTTAAGAGAGGGAACGTAGGGTGCACTTGGAGCTTCAAGTTGTGAAATGAAATTTAATGACATACCGCTATACTCACTTAACTGCTCTTGTGTCATATTTGCCAAACGTCTGTAGTAACCGACCTTTAAACCTGTTTTAATTATAAACATTTCATATTCTTTCTCATTATAAGAACTCATAGCAAACACCTTTATAATTATTATATATAAACAATTATAAACTATTTACAAA
>JAZNLD010000146.1:0-6865 GCA_045578925.1 Clostridia bacterium | reverse complement strand
AGAGGAGGAGTTCCAATGAGAATGGAATATGCAGCAGAGCTGGGTTTGGCTCAGAAAATTAAAGTTGTCGGTGTTGGCGGCGGCGGAAACAATGCTGTTAACCGAATGGTAGAAGCAGGTATTAAGGGCGTAGAATTCATCGCTGTAAATACAGATAAGCAGGCGCTTACAAAGAGCCACGCAAGCCAGAAAATCCAGATTGGAGACAAGCTTACAAAGGGTCAGGGCGCAGGCGGTAGAGCTGAAGTAGGCAGAAAGGCTGCCGAAGAAAGCCGCAGCGAGATTGAACAGGTTCTTAAAGATGCAGATATGGTATTCGTAACTGCAGGTATGGGCGGTGGCACAGGTACAGGTGCAGCTCCCGTTGTTGCAGGTATTGCTAAGGAACTTGGCGTTCTTACAGTAGCAATCGTTACAAAGCCTTTCGGTTTTGAAGGAAGAAGAAGAATGATTCAGGCTGAAGAAGGTGTTGAACAGCTTCGCGGTAATGTTGATACACTTGTAGTAATTCCCAACGACAGACTTCTTGACATCAGCAACAATAAGACCAGTCTTCTTGATGCGTTCAAGGATGCTGACGAAATCCTTCGTCAGGGCGTACAGGGCATTTCAGACCTTATCGTTGGCGCTGGTATCATCAATGTTGACTTTGCTGACGTTACAACAATTATGAAGGATGCAGGACTTGCTCATATGGGTATCGGTCGTGCAAGTGGCGAAAACCGTGCAGAAGAAGCAGCAAGAATGGCTATTGAAAGTGCACTTCTTGAGACAACAATCGATGGCGCTACAGGCGTACTTATCAATGTTATCGGTGGTAGCAGCCTTAACCTTCACGAAACAAACGCAGCAGCAAATCTTATCGGAGAATGCGTGGACGAAGATGCAACAGTTATCTTCGGTGCAGCAATTGATGAAAGCCTTGAAGATGATATCATTATCACAGTTATTGCAACGGGTCTTGAAGGAAAGAAGAAGGAAAAGGAAACAGGCTTCTTCGGCGCAATGAACGACGATGGAGATCTTGAAATCCCCGGTTTCCTTCAGAAGCCTAATTTCGATTAAGGAGAAATGAACGTGGAATTTTTAGATAAAGTAAAAAAAGTAGCATCTGATGTTGCCGCTGTTTCAAGCAAGCAGAGTAAGAAACTTTATTCAATTGCAAAGCTCAACCTTGAAGTTGTGGAAAAGCAGAACAGTGTAAAATCTCTTTATAAAGAAGCTGGCTTTGAAGCATACAAAACTTACAAGGCGCAGGGCGATATCAAAGAAGCGATAATCCCATTCCTTGAAAAGATAGATGCTATTGAAGAAAATATAGCAGTTATCCGAAAAACTATCGATGAAATAAAAACTACTGAAGAAGTCGGTGTTGAGGAAACAATTACAGTTGACAGCGAGGCTGTTGAGGCAGACATCTACGATGGACAGAGTGAGTATGTTGAGTCAGAAACAGAACCCGTAGACTCAATATAATTAAACTTTAGGAGTTGTATTGAATTGAGAACTATTTGTCCCCATTGCAGAAAGAGAATAAGGTTTTCATTGTGGAGAATTGATGCAATGACGCTGCAGTGCCCCGTGTGCCATACCTACATATTTAACCAATTCAGATTGATTGAGGCGCTTACGATAGTAGCTGGGTTAGGCCTTATCGGATTGGCAGTTATGAAGTTTGATTTATCATGGTACATAGTTCCGATTCTTTTAGTTGGTTTAGTTGCTTTCGAATACCTTTTGCGTTTGGCGTTCGTATGGATTCAAAATAAATTGTACGAAAATATGTAAAGAATCGGTCAACCGCAAGCAAGATTAAGCACATAAAATTTTGTGTGGTTCGGCAACTTTCGACAAACAGACAAAAATAAAATAGATTTTATTAATCAGATGAATAAAAAAGCCCTAAAAACCGTAGTTTTTAGGGCTTTTTGCTTGCCTTGAACTGATTTACCTTTTTTATTTATAAAATTTCAAACAGCTTCATAAAAAGTGGTGCGACAACAACTGTCATAAGTCCTGCCACGGCTATTGAAAGACCGCTTATAGCACCCTCGGTCTTACCCATTTCAAGTGCCTTTGCAGTACCGCCTGCGTGGGACGATGTTCCTATCGCAGTTCCGATTGCAACAGGATGTGTAATCTTAAAAATTTTGCAAACAGTTTCTGCGATGATATTTCCGAATACACCTGTAACAACGATTGAAATTGCGGTCAATGCTGAAATTCCGCCAAGCTCTTCCGCCATACCTACACCGATTGCGGTAGTAACTGATTTGGGAAGGAACGATGCAAAAAGCTCGCTGTCAAAGTTAAATATAAGTGCAATTACTAAAATACTCACGGCGGAAGTTATTACACCACCTAATATTCCGACGATTATTGCTACTGCGTTTTTCTTGAGTTCTTCAAGCTTCTCATAAAGCGGAACTGCAAGACATACCGTAGCAGGTGTTAAAAAGTAAGATAAAAGAGAAGTGCTTTCCTTATACTTTGCATAATCAATCCTGAAAGCAAGAACGACTATAATCATAAGAACGATTGATATCAAAAGCGGATTAAGCCAGGCTTTTTTAAATTTCTTCTGAAGAAAAACGCCTGCCATATAGAAAAGAAGCGTAAGAAAAGTGTAAAAGAACATAGAATTATCAATCATTACTTGCTCCTCCTTTTCTCTGCTGTATTTATAATCCATTGTGTAAGCCTGCCTGTTGCAACCATAACTATGATAGTTGCGATAAGCATTATTATAACCGACGGCAAAAGTCGGGGTTTTATAATGTCCCAGTAATCAATAACACCAACACCGGCAACAACAAAGAATATCGGCATCGTGACAAGGAAAAACGAGCTTGTCTCCTTGATTGTGTCCACCTTGATTATCTTGGTGAGTAAAAGGATGAACATAATAAGAAGTCCGTAAATACTTGCGGGAACGGGCAATGGAATAACAGAATTTAAAACTTCGCCCAGAAATGAAATCCCTAAAATGATAGTAAGCTGCCATACATATTTCATATATGCCACCTCATATCTTCATCGTAAGGGAAATTCTCTTTTTCTCTTTGTCAACATCGAGAATTTTAACCTTTACAATATCTCCGACACTTAAAACATCGGTAGGATGCTTGATGAATTTGTTTGAAATCTGCGAAATATGAACAAGTCCGTCCTGATGCACACCAATATCTACGAATGCACCAAAGTCGATAACATTACGCACAGAGCCTTCCAGAATCATGCCGATTGTAAGTTCGTCAAGCGACATACAACCGCTACGGAGAAGGGGCTTTGGAAGCTCGTCACGCATATCGCGACCGGGTTTTGCAAGTGTGTCGCAAATATCACGGAGTGTGAACATACCGATTTCAAATTCTTTGCAGATTTTCTCGGCAATTTCTTTTGTGACACGGCTTACTATGTCGGGGAAGCTGCTCTTTTTGATTTCTTCCTTTGTGTATCCGCATTTTTCGATAAGCGCTCTTGCTGCGTCATAGCTTTCGGGATGTACGGATGTGTTGTCAAGAAATTCCTTCCCGTCGGGGATACGCATAAAGCCTGCACATTGTACGAATGCTTTTTCACCGAGCTTGCTTACTTTAAGAAGCTCGCGTCTTTTTGTGAATGAACCGTTTTCCTCGCGGTAGGAAACAATGTTATTTGCCACCGCAGATGAAACGCCTGAAATATATGAAAGAAGCGATGCCGATGCAGTATTGAGGTCAACACCCACGCTGTTAACGCAGTCCTCAACCACACCGCCGAGAGCACCTGAAAGCTTCTTCTGATTACAGTCGTGCTGATACTGACCTACACCGATTGAACGCGGGTCAATTTTTACAAGCTCGGCAAGCGGGTCCTGAAGCCTTCTTTCCCCTGCAACCGCACTACGAAGCGATACATCATAATCGGGAAATTCCTTTGCGCCAAGCTCGCTTGCACTGTAAACCGATGCGCCTGCTTCGGAAACCACCATATACTTGACATCGCGGTCAAGCTCTCCGATAAGCGATGCAATAAACTTCTCGCTTTCGCCCGTCGCAGTACCATTGCCGATTGAAACGAGTGTAACGCCGTTTCTTTCAATCATACCTTTAATCTGCTTTTTCGCTTTTTCAAGGTCGTGATGCTCCAATGTAAAGTAACCTACACCTGTTTCAAGCACCTTACCCGTAGAATCCACAACGGCAAGCTTACAGCCTGTTCTGTAACCGGGGTCAACGCCGAGAACAATATGTCCCTTAACGGGAGGTGTCATAAGCAGGTTTTTAAGATTTACGCTGAAAAGCGAGATTGCACCATTTTGTGCACGCTCAGTAAGGTCAGAACGGATTTCGTTCTCAATGGAAGGAGCGATAAGACGCTTGTAGCTGTCCTGTGCCGCTTCTTTTATAAGGTCGGAAAGAACAGTATTGTCTTTTTTTATAACCTCTTTATAAAGATAATCTGTAATAATCTCGCTTTCAAGCTCAAGCTTTATGCTGAGTATATCCTCTTTTTCGCCGCGGTCCATCGCAAGAATTCTGTGGTCAGCAACATTCTTTACGGGCTCGGAATATTCGTAATACATCTGGTAAACGCTATTATCTCCCTTGCCCTGCTTACTTGCAATTGCGCTATTCATGTAAGTAAGACGGCGGATGTTTTTGCGGAAATCAGCGTTGTCGGAAATATCTTCCGCGATAATATCCTTCGCTCCGTCAATTGCATCCTGCGCAGTAGATACTCCCTTTTCTTCGTCAATATATTTTGCCGCTTCCTCCATTATGTCGCCTGAAAATTCCTGCTCCATAATAAGAACTGCAAGCGGTTCAAGTCCCTTTTCTCGTGCAACACTTGCACGGGTTTTTCTTTTGGGACGGTAGGGGCGATAAATATCATCAAGCTCGGTCATAGTCTTGGCATTTTCCACCGAAAGCTTGATTTCATCGGTCAGTTTGCCCTGCTCATCAATCAGGCGAATGATTTCAGCCTTTCTTTCCTCAATTGCGCGAAGGGCGGTCAGGCGGTCGGAAATCCTGCGGATGAGCTGATCATCCATATTTCCCGTAAGCTCTTTACGATATCTCGCAATAAAGGGGATGGTGTTTCCTTCATCAAGAAGATTTACGACGTTTTGAGTTTTCTTTTCGTCTGTATTAAGTTCAGTACAAAGTTGTTTTAATATATCCATTTTATAGACCTCACATTGCGAATATTGCCCCGACTGCACCTGCAATTAAAATGTAGAAAATCGGGTGTAATTTAACCTTTTTTGTAAATATAAGAAGTGCCACGAAAAGCACAAGAGCCTTCACATCAATTGAGTGGAGAAGATTTCCGCCTTTTGTAAAAATTCCGCTTTTTATCATCATCAGCGCGGCTGAAGCAATCATACCCGTTACGGCGGGGCGGATTGCGTAAAATGACCGTGCAACGATTTTATTTTCCTTGAAACCTGTAAGAATCTTTGCAACAATAAGGATAATAATCACCGAAGGAAGAATGAGAGCAAATGTTGAAAGAAATCCTCCGAAAAGTGCGGGGATTATTCCGCCATGGTCATAACCTATCGTAAAACCTACATAGGTTGCCATATTTACACCGATAGGGCCGGGAGTTGATTCACCGACAGCCACCATTGTTGAAAGAGTCTGCGAGTCAAACCAGCCTGTGCTTTCTGACATCGCTCTTAAAAAAGGGATAGTAGCAAGACCGCCACCTATTGAGAAAAGGCCCGTCTTAAAAAATTCAATAAATAATCTTAACCAGATCATTTATCTTCGCCCCCCTTCTTCATTGTAACAAGTCCGACGAGAGTCGCCGCAAGTACGATGAATATAGGAGAAACTGAAGGAAAGACTACCGATATAATAAACGCTATAATCGCAAGTACCGCACAAAGTTTATCGGCAATCGCCTTTTTACCCATTGTTATAACTGCGTTTATAATCAGAACGGCAACTGCAACACGGATTCCTGCAAGAATATGTCCCACTATTGCATATTCCATAAAGTTCTGGAGCACTGCCGCGATAACACTTATTATGATAAGTGACGGAAGCACAACCCCGAAAGTTGCGGCGATTGCGCCGAAGACACCCTTTGTCTTATAACCGACAAATGTCGCAGTATTTACTGCGATAACACCGGGGGTACACTGTGCAACTGCATAGTAGTCTAAAACTTCCTCATCGCTTGCCCATTTTTTGTTTTCAACGACCTCTTTCTGAATAAGCGAAAGCATCGCATAGCCACCGCCGAAGGTGAATGCGCCTATCCTGAAAAATGCCGAAAATAATTCCCATAAAACCTTCAAAAAGAACACCTCAATTGTTTTCCAATACTGTGTATAGCGAAGCCGCATCGTTTTTCAGCGTATGCTCGCGGATATCCTCAATGCGTACCTTTATAAGTCTTTCTCCGAATTTGATTTCAACAATGTCACCGCATTTTACTTCGGCACTTGCCTTGCAGACCTTGCCATTTATTATAACTCTGCCCGCATCACAAGCCTCATTGGCAACAGTTCTGCGTTTAATAATTCTTGAAACCTTCAAAAATTTATCTATTCTCATAATCAACCCTCATTGAAAAATGCATGAAATGCTTTATATGCCATATATACGTCAAGCTTTGCAACAATCTCAAACGGTGCATGCATTGAAAGCACGGGAACACCCACATCAATAACATCAACATCAAGGTTTGCAACATATTTTGCAACTGTACCGCCGCCGCCGGCATCTACTTTACCAAGCTCGCCCATCTGCCAGATTACACCTGCATCGTCAAATGTTCTTCTCACCTTGCCTACAAACTCTGCACTTGCGTCAGATGTTCCGCCTTTACCGCCTGAACCTGTGTACTTTGTAACAACAATTCCGCG
>JAZNLD010000145.1:0-1980 GCA_045578925.1 Clostridia bacterium | reverse complement strand
TGCTGAAAGAAAGCAGGGTATCACTGGTGATAACCTTCTTAGAATTCTTGAAAGCCGTCTTGACAATGTAGTTTACAGAGTAGGTTTTGCATCATCTCGTGCAGAAGCAAGACAGCTTGTTGGCCACGGTCACTTCGAAGTGAACGGTGCTCGTGTTGACATCGCTTCTTATCTTCTTAAAGCAGGCGATGTTGTAACAGTTTGCGAAAAGAGCCGCGGCAGTGAAAAAATCAAGGCCGTTGTTGAAGCAAACAGCGCAAGACCTGTTCCGCAGTGGATTGATGTTGACCGTGCTAACTTTAGCGCAAAGGTTATCGCTCTACCGAACAGAGATCAAATTGATGCTCCTGTTGAAGAACAGCTCATTGTCGAATTCTATTCGAAATAATAATTAGAATTCTCGCAGTGCTTTCCGTACAAAGCACTGGGATATTAAAAATCTATAGTACGGAGAAACGGAGCTTTTAAATGATAGAAATTGAAAAGCCCAGAATTGATACCACCGAAAGTACTCCTGACGGAAAATACGGCAAATTCGTTATGGAACCGTTAGAACGCGGTTATGCTACAACCCTTGGTAACAGCATGAGAAGAGTTCTTCTTTCCATTCTCCCTGGTGTTGCAGTAACAGGCGTTAAAATTGACGGTGTAGTGCATGAGTTTTCAACAATCCCCGGTGTTAAGGAAGATGTTACTGAAATCATTCTTAATATCAAGGGACTTATTGCAAAACTTCATTCTGATACAGCGAAGAAAATTTATATTGAAGCTGAAGGTCCCTGCGTGGTTACCGCTGCTTCAATCAAAGCCGATTCAGAGGTAGAGATTCTCAATCCCGATATGCATATTGCAACACTTGGCGAAGATGCTAAGCTCAATATGGAAATGACAATCGATAAAGGCAGAGGTTATGTTTCGGCAGAGCTTAACAAATCAGCTCAAAATGCAATCGATACAATCCCTGTTGACTCAATTTACACACCTGTGCTTAAAGCAAACTTCTCGGTTGATAACACTCGTGTTGGTAATGTTACTGACAAGGGCAAACTCACCTTGGAGGTTTGGACCGATGGTTCACTTCGAGCTGACGAAGCAGTTTCAATGTCTGCAAAGATTTTAATGGAGCATCTTGAATTGTTCCTTGACCTTGCAGAAGGCGTAAGCGAAACTGAAAGCATTATGGCTGAAAAGAGAGACAACGAAAAAGAAAAGGTTCTCGATTTAACTATTGATGAACTTGATTTGTCTGTGCGCAGCTTTAACTGCCTTAAGCGTGCAGGAATTAACACGGTTGAAGATCTTATCTATAAGACCGAAGAGGAAATGATGAAGGTAAGAAACTTGGGCCGTAAATCCTTGGAAGAAGTTATCGCTAAATTAGATTCATTTGGCTTTACACTTAAAAAGGAAGACGAATAAAACACTTTGATTAAGGAGTGAATTGAAATGCCAGGTACCCGTAAACTCGGAAGAACCAGCGATCACAGAATGGCTATGCTTCGCGCAATGGTAACATTTTTGCTTGAAAACGGCAAAATCGAAACTACCGTTACTCGCGCTAAGGAAGTCAGAGCAATGGCAGAGAAATACATTACACTCGCTAAAGAAGATACACTTCACAACAAGCGTCAAGCTTTTGCATTTATTACAAAGGAAGATGTTGTTCGTAAATTGTTCAACGAAATCGCTCCCAAGTATAAGGATGTAAACGGCGGTTACTGCAGAATCGTTAAGACTGCTCCCCGTCGCGGTGACGCAGCTGAAATGGCTATCATCGAGTTAATCTAATTTCTCTGATTTTAGTACTCACATTGTCAATGACAGTAAAAAACTGTCAAGGCGCCGATGATGTGTGTACTAAAACGACAAAAAACAAGCCTACCGAATATTCGGTAGGCTTAATTTTTTATAATATAATGCGTATATGTTATTGCTGTTACGCAAGCTGCGATTGTCGCTAAACGAAAAAGAAGATGTCAG
>JAZNLD010000144.1:0-4058 GCA_045578925.1 Clostridia bacterium | reverse complement strand
TCTTTCAGTTAGCGGAGTTGATTAAAACTACATAGTTTTTGAGGCTGCACACCTCTTTTTTCTATGCCCTTTTTTAATCATTTTTTATTATATCACATTTTTTCTGTTTACGCAAATTCCTATACGGCGAAAAAAGTGCGAGGCAAAAAACCTCGCGCTTTTCTTTTGGGTTAATCCACCAAAGTATACTCAAGCATTTCAAAGTGGATTTTGCTTCCGATTGTTGCACCCATCGGTAATAGTGCAAGAGCAATAAAAACCTCGTTTCCGCTTTCAATATCCTTTATGTAGGCGTATTCGCCCTCAATTTTGGTAAGTATATAATCTTTTGGTTGCATTTTATCACCTTTCGTTAAGTTTGTATATTCAATATATCATATCCGGGTGATTTTCGCAACAAAAAACAGTCCTGCGAACTGTTTTTAGCCACGAACACCGATGGTTTGGGGACAGGTCAATTTTTGTTGCACCTTCGGATTACAAAAATATCCCCGTCCCCCTAAAGAGCGAAAAGGGATAAAACAAAGCACAAAAAAGACACTCGCCAAAAGTGACGAGTGTCTGAAAAATACAATCTGCTTTTTATCTCTTTGAGAACTGAGGTGCACGACGAGCGCCCTTGAGACCGTACTTCTTTCTTTCCTTCATTCTGGGGTCACGAGTAAGGAAGCCAGCCTGCTTAAGTACAGGTCTGTAAGCTTCTTCGTCAACCTTAAGAAGAGCACGAGCGATACCGTGACGGATAGCGCCTGCCTGACCAGTGAAACCGCCGCCCTGTACATTACAGATTACGTCAAACTTGCCTTCTGTATTTGTAGCAACGAGGGGCTGACGGAGAATAGCCTTGAGTGTTTCAAGACCGAAATAATCGTCAATAGTTCTCTTGTTGATTGTGATTTCGCCTTTACCGGGAACGAGGCGAACACGAGCAACAGACTTCTTTCTTCTACCTGTTCCGAAATACTGTGTGATTGCCATTTAATTCACCCTCCCTTATTTAATGTCGCGAGTCCAAACCTCGGGCATCTGAGCCTGATGGTTGTGTTCGCTACCCTTGTAAACTCTGAGTCTTGTAAGAGCGCTTCTGCCGATTGATGTAGCGGGAAGCATACCCTTAATTGCGATGTACATAGCTCTGTCAGCGTTCTTTTCCATCATATCCTTTGCACTAACAGTCTTAAGACCGCCAATCCAACCTGTATGACGATAGTAGTTCTTCTGAAGAAGCTTGTTTCCTGTAAATACTGCCTTGTCACAGTTGAGAACGATTACATGATCGCCGCAATCAACGTGAGGAGTGTAAGTTACCTTTTCCTTACCGCGAAGGATGCTTGCAGCCTGCGCAGCAACACGACCAACACTCTTACCGGTTGCATCGATAATGTACCATTTTCTCTGAACCTGACCTGCTTTTTCCATAGTGGTCTTCATGTGGTTTTCCTCCTAAAAATAATGATTTCTTTTTTCAGCAAGAGTTATTTTAATACAGATTGCAGGAATTGTCAACACATTTTTCAAAATAATTCAATTTATAAATGCGATGCTCTCTTATTCTCTTGTTTTCTCGCATATGCTCTTTTATTCTCTTGTGGCATTTTCAAAATTTTCTTTAAAAAAGCGATTTATTCCTATGCCCAATCGCATTTTTTGCGAAATATGTTGAACTTGCGAAAAAAAAGTAGTATAATACATAGGATGAAAAAGGTTATCAAAGCATCCCTTGAGTGCTTTTGAAAAGGAGAAACTTATTATGGATAAAAAAACATATTCCTTAAAAACAATTTTATGTGCAATAACTCTCTGCATTACGCTTTTTGCAGGGCAGGCTTTTGCAGCTCCTCATTTAATGGACGCTAAAAATCCGTTAGAAAACGAACCTTCTGCTCCGCAGATAGAAGAGATGTTACCGACAGATTCTGCCGAGGAGATAGATGATTTTATAGTTGGGACAAGAATTCCCGTATCAATTAACAAAGGGCCGTTGCTCCCCGTTCCCGAAATTTTAGGTGCCGAGAATGGCGAAGAAGCTACAGCGCCCAACTTCAACGACATTGTAAACGGTGCAATTTCCCAGACTCCCCTGACTCCTGACTCCTCAACACCTGTTGTAGAGGCAGTTAAATCACCGATTGAAGATATTTATACAATCGCAAGTCTGGGAACTTCAAACTCCAGAATAAATGTGCAGGTTATCGGCGATATTATGACAATGGTACTTCCCTCGCTCGTTAAACCCGAAGCTGTTACATTATATATGGGCGAGTTTTCTTCAGTAGCTGCAGAAGAAACTGCAGAAGGAATGATTGAAGAAACTGCAGAAGATGCTACAGAAGAGATTACCGGGGAAGCTGCAGAAAAAGTCCCGGTATATTATGTAGCAGGACCGCTCAGGACTGAGCTTTTTGAATCGGGCAAGACAATCAACCTTAACGATTTCTGTGAAAACGGCGAATATAACATCAGTTTTATCCGCGAGGACGGATACACACAGCAGATTCGTTTCTTGTTCTCCGCAAACATTCCCGCGATGTTCCTTGTAAGTGAAGACCCGATTGAAAAAGGTCGCGCTTGGGTGGAATCAAGCCCTGACAAGTCAAACAAGGCAAAGGGCAATATGCTTCTTATCAAAGAAAACGGCGACGTAGTTCACGAGGGCGAGCTGACCCAGATTAAAGGTAGAGGTAACAGCACCTGGGGCAGAGAGAAAAAGCCGTATCAGATAAAAACAAGCGACAAGGTAGACCTTCTTGAAACAGGAATCAAGGATAACAAGGCAAAGACATGGGTACTCCTTGCAAACGCGCTTGACCCGTCACTTGTAAACAACTATCTTATGCTCAACATGGGCAAGCTTGCAGGTATGGAAAGTTACATAGAAAACCGTCACGTTGATTTGTACTACGACGGCGAATACAGAGGTAACTATCTTATTTCCGAAAAAGTTGAAGTCGGTGACGGCAGAGTAAATGTTGCCGATATGGAAGACAAGAATACGGATGCCAACGAAGGAACTGATATAGAAAGTCTTCCCACAAGTATTGGCAGCACGGCAAACGGTGCAACATTCAAATACTGTGTAGGTATGAAATCTCCCGAAGATATCACGGGCGGATACCTTCTTGAAATGGATTTTGAAGACCGCGCACTTGCAGAAGTTTGTTATATGAGAACTTCTCGCGGTCAGTATGTTGTTGTGAAAAGTCCTGAATTTGCTTCTTACGAAGAAATGAATTATATCGCGACACTTTATCAGGAATATGAAGATGCCGTATACAATAACGGCGTGAACCCCTACACACAGAAAAAATATTCCGAATATGTTGATATTAACAGCATTGCTGCATATTTTGCAGTAAACGAGCTTGCCTATGCGAGCGACTTTTTGAAGAGTTCGGCATACCTTTATAAGAACGAGGGCGAGGACAAGATGTATATGGGCCCGCTCTGGGACTATGACTTGTGTCTTGGCAGAAGCGGTGTTCTTGAAGGAATTACCCCCACACCCTACGGCATTTACACATACAGAGAGCCGTTTGCGGTAGAGCTTCTTAAAAACACAGACCTTACTGCAACGCTTTACGATTTGTATTTAAACACTATGAAGCCTTATGTAAAGAATGTTCTTCTTAACAGCGAGGCTGAAGGCTCAATCGCCCAGCTTCGTGAGTATCTTCGTCCGTCTGCGGAAATAAATTCATTGATGTGGCATCCCGAAAGTCCGTGGGCAACATATTACCGCAGTATGGAAAAGTTCCTTATTATAAGAGCTGACACGACGGAAGATTTCTTCCATGCATACAAAAGGCTTTCCGAAGGCGAAGAAAAAATGTTTGTTGATGTGAACGAAGAAGACTGGTTCTGCGACGCTGTTACAGGTGCTGCCCAGCTTGGCATTATGAACGGTACTGCCCCCCACCTTTTCGACCCCTATATGGGTGCAAGACGCGCCGAGGTTGCTCAGGCTATCTACAATATGGAAGATGGTGCAACAGAGGAAAAAGAATCAGGAAAGCTTTCTATTAACATTTCTTTCAAGAATAACAAAAACGCAAAAATAT
>JAZNLD010000143.1:0-11518 GCA_045578925.1 Clostridia bacterium | reverse complement strand
CTGATACAAATAATATAAGATAAAAAGATTTTTGCCAAAGCAAAAATCTTCATTCATTTCGCATTTCGAACTTCGAATTTCGCATTAAAAAAATTAATATTTGAGTAGTCTGAACGGTCGCGGCAGTGTTTTACACTGATGAGGAAAGTCCGAGCTTCGCAGGACAGGATGCCGGAGAAATCCCGGTGGAGGCGACTCTAAGGAAAGTGCAACAGAAATAAACCGCCGATTTTATATCGGTAAGGGTGGAAAGGCGGGGTAAGAGCCCACCGACATTGCGGTAACGCTTTGTGCCATGTAAACCCCATCCGAAGCAACGTCGACTGGATTGGTTGGTCCGACCTATAATCCGAAGGACGGCTTGAGTCATATAGAGATATATGGCGTAGATAGATGACCGTTTTAAATGACAGAACTCGGCTTACAGGATTACTCATAAAAATAAAAAGAAAAACAGACTTCAATTGAAGTCTGTTTTTTTATTAAAATAGCAGGAAGTGCCTCATTCCTAATCTCAAACTGTGAGTTATCTGTTACTAATAACGGCTTTACGAATTTCAGCATACGCCCAGTGAGATTTAGGAACATCTTCGCTTACTGTGGAATCTTTATCAGAAGAATTGATAACACGATTAATGATAGTTACAGCCTCTGCTCTGGTAATATTGTCATCGGGCTTAAAACACCCGTCAGGATATCCTTTAATATAACCATATCCGACGAATCTTGTAACATATTCCTTGCTCCAATGATTTTCAATATCAGTAAATCCCGCAACTGTTTCCATACTTTCATCAAGATCAAGCATTACTGTAAGGATTTTTACAAATTCAGCGCGTGTAATACCTTTTTCCCCGCCGAAAGTTCCATCGGTATAACCGTCAACAATGGACGCACCTGAGAACAACGATACCAATTCAACATAGTTGTTGTCAACATCTTTAAACACCTTAACAACGCTTGTTTTTTCAATATCGAATAAGTTACTGAGTGCAGAAAGGATTTCATACCTTGTTGCCGCTTCATCAGGCACAAACTTATTGTCCTGTCTTTGTG
This sequence comes from Clostridia bacterium, assembly GCA_045578925.1. Taxonomy (GTDB): domain Bacteria; phylum Bacillota; class Clostridia; order UMGS1883; family UMGS1883; genus UMGS1883. The sequence continues at coordinate 10,462 of JAZNLD010000143.1, read as the reverse complement.
CCATATATGCAATTTTATCAGCATTTTCCTTAATTTCAATAGCTTTCTTCTTTGAAGTATCATCTGTTTTGAGAGCTATTACAGATTCAACAACCGGAACATAGTAGGTTTCATAGCCTAATGTATTGGGATGAGAGCCATCATTAATATACTTCTCCAGATGTTCTTTATTAAAGGAATTAAATCCGCTGTTATAAACATCGGCTATAGCAATATCCCATTTTTTGCAGATTTCAACTGCAAGTTCAGTCAATATATTTTGCACATCAAAATCTCTATTATAGTTTTTATGTGCTGTTATGTATATTACATCTGCACCTGACCACTTCTCTTTGATTGCTTTAATAGTTGCTTCAAATGCCCCACAGAATGTTGTAGTATCAAGTTCCGCATCAAAACCCGTTGAAATCGCGCCTAGTTTTTCAAGCGTGGGTTCGTACGCATCGTTGGTCAAGCCATTAAACAAGATAAGTTCGGGATTTAAGGATGCGCTAACATTGTTGATTTGTGCCAAAATATTATTTTCATTTGCAGCTATTATTGTTGCTCCACCGGCAGCTTTGTTTATAAGAGTTGCGTAATTTTTGTCAGCAATTTGTACTGCATAGGATTTTGTGTTTGCGCCGTTGGCTTCTGCAATAGAATCGCCAAAATTGAGGATTGATTCACCTGCAAGTTTATTGTCCGTTACATCTATCAGTCTGGTTTCAGCAGGAATCATTTGCGACTCAGTACCGCCTGAGCGCTCAGCGCAAAATCTTATGTATGAAACATCCTGAGAATCTGAAATTGTGAAAACCCAATAAGAAAGGTTACTATAACTTATTTTACTGTGTGCAATAAATTCTTTGTCGGAATTATATGTAATAAGATACACCGACCTTCCAAGTTTATTATTGAAAGTACAATCTAATACATATTTTCCCCCGGAAGGAATCTTAATGAAATCTGTAATAGCTTCCCCTGTGTTTGAGGCAACCTCAACGCCATTGGAAGCTATTCTTTTTCCGAAAACCCATGTATGACCGCCAAATAAGTCTTGCGCGGGTTCTTCTATAATAACTATGTCAGATACAAAAATATTTTCTTGGGCGATAGGCTCCGGCTCAACTGCCAATGCAGGACTCATTGAAAGTGAGATAAATGCCAAAACCAAGATAATTGAACTTATAGCCTTTCTTTTCATAAGTATGCTCATATAATGTAATTATCGTAATTTTAAAGATAATTATATTATAGCCTCCTTTCTCCGATTTTCATCATTTACGCATCTCATTATAAACCATTTTGGTTTATAAGTCAATATACCATTTTGGTTTGTGGCATACTGTTTATGAGGTGATTAGTATGTATCATCGTATTAGAGAACTCAGAGAAGACAACGACTTACTTCAAAAACATCTTGCGGAATACCTGCATTGCTCACAAGTGGCATATTCGCGCTATGAACTTGGCACAAGAGATATTCCCACTCAAGTTTTAATCAATTTGGCAAAGTACTACAACACAACCACCGACTACATTTTGGGTCTGACAGACAAAAAATAGTAGTTACACAAAAACCGGTTGCAGAATTTTAAAATTCTGCAACCGGTTTTTTTATACCAACGACAACTGTTTTAAAATAAACACCCACAAGAAAATCGTCACAACACAAATTGCCGTACAGAAGGCTACAATCTGTGCTGCAAGGTCACCATCGCCGTCCATTTCAAGAGCCATCGGGTAAGAAGAAACTGCCGTCGGTGTTGTAAAGGCTGCGATAAGAAGTGCCATATCGCTTCCTCTCATTCCCATAAGCGCTGCAACTGTAAATCCGACAAGGGGCATCACGATAAGTTTCCCCGCTATTGTTGCGATAAGCTGCTTGAGGTTTCCCTTTACAGTGCTGAAATTTATAGACGCACCCAAAAGAACCAAAGCAAGCGGAGTCGCAATTTTAGCGACATCACTTACGGCATTTTCTATTATGGTCGGAAGTTTAAGTCCAGACACAAGTACTATAATACCTACTATAGACGCTATTATAAGTGGGTTTTTTATAATTCCTTTTAATATTTTCTTCACGCTTGGTTTTCCGCCACGAAATATTTCAAGCGCCAGTACTGCACAAACATTAAGCACGGGTACTACAATCGCAACGGCAATTGCCACCTTACCCATAACATCTTCGCCACAAATCAGCGTACACATAGGAAGACCGAATATAACAAAGTTACTACGGCACATTCCCTGCATCATTACCCCACGCTTCTTGTTATCTTTCTCAAAGATAACAACATAGAGATATGAGATAACATTCATAAAAAGGATGACTGCGATTATGTAAAGAGCTGTCTTTATATTTTTTACATCCTCCATTGATGACTTATATATATTGTTGAATATAAGTGCCGGAAGAAAAGCCCTGAATACAGCAGCATTCATCTTTTTCACCGTAGGCGTATCAAGAATGTTTATTCTCAACAAAACCGCACCAAGCGTCATCAATATCAAAAGCGGGGCTACGACATTAAATGATACTATTAAATTTTGCATTATTTATCACTCCATACATCGCGACAAGCTCTGCCTTCAATAAGTGCTTCGATATTTTCCGCCGTCATAGATATACATCTTTTTCTTGCTTCAATCGAAGCCCACGCAATATGGGGAGAATACAAAATTCTTTCGTGGTTTTTAATTGAAACTACGGGCGAATCCTTTTTCGGTGGCTCACTTGAATAAACATCAAGCGCCGCACCTGCAATAGTTCCGTTATCAACTGCTTTTGCAAGAGCCGCTTCATCAATTATTGCACCGCGTCCTACATTAACTATAAATGCCGATTTTTTCATCGTCGAAAGTTCCTTTTCACCGATAAGGTTTGTTGTCTTTTCATTAAGCGGTGCATGAACTGTTATGATATCTGATTCAGAAAGCAATTTTTCAAGAGGGATGTTTTCATACTTTTCCTCACGCACAGCTCCGCTGATGCTTGAATATGAAACCTTCGCCCCGAAAACAGCAGCACAGTCGGCAACCGCTCTGCCTATTGCACCCATGCCGACAATCCCCCACTTTTTTCCTGCAATTTCAAAAAACGGTTTTCCAAGATGATTTGCAATACCGCTTTCCGAATATGCTCCGTTTTTTACAAAATCATCATAATAGCGGATATTTTCAATAAGCGCAAAAAGAAGCGCGAAGGTGTGCTGGCACACACTTTCCGTACAATATCCGGGAACATTTCTGACACGGATGTTATTCTTTCTGCAATATTCAATATCTATGTTGTTAAACCCTACCGCAAACACACACACCAGCTTAAGGTTCTGTGCCACCGCCAGTTCGTCTGCACCCAGAACAACTTTATTTGTTGCAACTACATCGGCATCCTTTATTCTCTGCGGTATTTCTTCTTTTGAAGTATTGTTATATATGACGCACTCACCAAGACGTTCTATGGATGAAAACTCCACATCTTCGCCCATTGTGCTTGCATCAAGAATGACAATTTTCATCAGTTTTCCTCCAGTTTTTTAAGTTCCTTAAGGTCTTCTGAATTTTCATTCTGCTTATGGTTGTTTTTAAGGATTTTGATATCTTTAAAATTAAATTCCTCTACCACCGCTTCACCTTCACCGTCAAGTTTCACCTTAGCGATGCCTTTGAGAATAGTGGTACTCTGCACAATACCTTTTCCGTTGGGAGTTGCTACTACTGCACCGACTGAAGGTGCAATTTTTGAAAATTCATCGTAGCAGTTCTGCTCATATTTAAGACAACACATAAGTCTGCCACAGTTCCCTGAAATTTTTGTAGGGTTAAGCGAAAGTCCCTGTTCCTTCGCCATTTTTATAGATACAGGGTGGAATCCGTCAAGGTATGTGCTGCAGCAAAGGCCTCTACCACAGATACCTATACCGCCAAGCATTTTAGCTTCATCACGAATACCAATCTGGCGAAGTTCTATTCTTGTTCTGAAAACAGATGCAAGGTCTTTTACAAGTTCACGGAAGTCAACTCGGCCTTCTGCGGTAAAATAAAAGAGAATTTTATTGGCGTCAAATGTGTATTCAACATCCACAAGATTCATTTCAAGCTTGTGTGCCTCAATCTTTTCCTGACAGATAGAAAATGCTTCCTTTTCCTTTTTCTTGTTCTTTTCTACTTGTTCTTTATCAGTATTTGTCGCAACACGCACAACTTCTTTAAGCGGAGAAACTATTTCTTCCTCCTCCACTTCACGTGCAGCCAATGAAACTGTACCATACTCAAGTCCACGTGATGTTTCAACTATTACTGCATCACCCAGCTTTAATTCAAGCTCGCCCGGAGCGAAATAGTACGCCTTGCCAAGATCCTTAAATTTAACTCCTACTACCTTTACCATGGATATCCTCCCAACAATTTATCAGCATATTTGTAATCCAAAGTTCGTAATTCATCGACTTGTTAAGACCGGCGCGTGTAGATGCTGCCCGTTCTATTATACTAAGCACCGCCGACAAAGTAACCTTGGAAGAAAAATCATTTATAAGCGCCTCTTTATCCTGATTTATAATGCGGCCGCCAACTTTTATCGCCATAGCATCACGCATAAAACTTGTAAACAAATCAAAATACAAGTCACAATTCACATAGCTACCCTTACTTTTAACGCCGAAAAGCTCGGCAATTTTAATCACGGAAAGCGGATCATCCGCAATGCGACGCACCGCATTAAACATATTTTCTCTTGTGCGGAAAAACTCTTCATCCTCACAGATTGAAATTGCTCTGCCGATAACACCACCGCTGTAAAGCGATATAAACGGAATAATATCCTTTTTTAAGGGATACTGCCTTGCCATGTAGTCGCCTATTTCCTTTTCTGAAAAAGGCTCAAACTCAAGCTTGCTTCCGCGCGAGCGTATTGTCTGCAGAAGATTTTTCTCATTTTCCGAAAGAAGTATTATCACCGCATATGACGGAGGTTCTTCAAAAGATTTCAAAAGAGCGTTCTGTGCGCCATCATTCATATTATCAGCGCCGCGAATTATACATATCTTATATTCCGAAAGAGCAGGTCTTATATAAAGCTCCTCATTCATAGCGCGGATGTCGTCAACTGTTATAGTGTCATCCCCGCCAATTACAATGAGATCGCTATGTGTTCCGGCAGCGTGTTTTTTACAATCGGGGCACATTCCGCAGGGCTTCTTTTCACCCGTACAATGAAGTGCATTTGCAAAGATGCGCGCCGCCGTATATTTTCCCACTCCTTTTACCCCTTCAAAAATATATGCCTGAGAGAAACTTCTGTTTCCGGCACTTGAAAGAAGGGTGCGGAATGCTTTTTGCGTTGTAAGGTAATTAGCCAATTTTATCACCCTTCGGTGTTAAAATATTTTTTATATAAATATTTTACAATTCTTATCAAAACAGCGTTTATAACCAATGCAAACACACATACGATTGCGCCTATGAGAAGGCCGTTTATAACTCTGCCGTAAATTATATCCACAGTGGTAAATACATGACAGAAGCTATTTATCACCGATGCAAACAGAATCGAGCTTCCTATCGACAACAGCCAACTGAAGAGCTTGAAATCCACATTTTTTATATAATATACAAACAGCACAAGACATGGCCATCCCACCAAAAATTCCTTTGTACGGGGACGAGCCTCTGTAAGCTCGGTTATTGCATTTCTCATAAGAGATTCAATTGAAGAAATAGTTGCAACATTTCCACTTCTCAAAAGGTATGTTCTTGCCACAAAAAGAAGTGCACCCGCAATGAAAATCCAATATACCTTTATATCCATTTTAAGAATCTGCATTGTTTTTTCAATATAGTTATTATTCTTTTCAATGAACATAATTCCAAACGCCAAGGCGCTGAACACAACAGGAAGAATAAGAGATATCTTGATCCCTCTGAAAATAAGGGTGTTGATATAATAATCAAGTCCTGAAAGCAGAACTGATTGTATCAATCCGCAAAGACAAAGAGTCACAAGAGAAATCAAAACGGTTGTAATAAGAAGTACAAACCAGGAAAGCTTCTCTTTTGCAGCCTTTATATATGCAAGAACAACAGTAATAGCAAAACACGGAGCAATCGCTGCAAAAAGAGTCGGATAAAGTTCTACGATTTTTTCAGGTGCAAGATAAGTAAATCCGGCACCAAGCACTGCAGCAATAACTGATGCAATAGTAAGCTTTTTGTTTCTTATACCGAAAATGAGTTCTATCATGGTTAATCCCATAAGAATCATTATAGCAAGTGCTATCATAGAAATAACGCGTCTTTCCACCTTGTAATCAAAAACAGTAGAATATGACTCTGTATTGTAACCCAACTCGTTAAGCTTTTGGATAGACATTTTAGTTGCTTTGTTTGTTGTATCGCTTTTCGCTTTAAACGCACCGGGGGTACTTAAAATCTGATTAATCAGAACGAATCGCAAATTTCTGTCTACAACAGAATTTGTAATCTGATGATATCTTGTTTCAACAAGAGGCACAATACCATAATCGACAGTATCATATCCACGCAAAATTCTTCCGCCGGCAGCTTCTGTAAGCTCCTTATAGCCTATCGGCTTCTGGTTTGAGAGCTGATCGGCATTTTCTGTCACGATAAGGAAAAGTTCCTTTTCCTCAATAAGCCTGCACATTCTGCTATAGTTTTTCTTTGCGTTTTTGGATTTTTCTTCGTTATTATGATTGGGTTTTATATTTATAAAACGGATATCATATTTTTCAATGATTTCCTCCATATAATCTATATACCTGGTATTTGAAAAACTACCGAGCATCATAGCAAGAACTACATCAAAATTTTTCTCTTTTGCATTTTTAATTTTTTCTTCATCAAATCCCATTGAGATTTTCCAGGTATCACTATTTTCTTCATAAAGTGCATACACATCTGCCCCTTCAGGAGTTTCTTTTTTTGTGTACTCACTTTTATTAAACTTGGCAGGAATCCACTTTGCAAGGAATTTTTTAGTTTCAGGACGCTTAGTAATGAGAATATAGCTGTCGTTGTGAATCTTCTTATCAGTTGAAAGTTGCTTTAAAATGGCTTCACTTTCATCATCGTACTTGTGCGCAAGCACGTTATACTTAATAGCTGTTACAACACCGGCATTTACCATTGAATTAAGATTTTCTTCAAGGATATAAAGCGTATTGACACCCATTTTCTTGTTTGTTTTCAAAGTTTCCTCAAACTCGCCACTGCTGAGTACCATATGCGCATTATTATAGTTAAGCGCAAAGAGAACATCCTTGTTTTCCTTTTCGTTACTTATACGCACAGAAAATGCGGGTACTAACAGTGCTACAAGTACAAGGAATATAATAAGTCGGATTATAATATTCTTTTTGTTCATTTTTCTACCTCCTGATACCTTGGTGGTATTCCTTAAGCGTTTTTTCCTTTAAGAATTATTTTTACAATGCCCGTTTTCCATAGTACTAAGCAATACACTATTCCGCACAGCACAAGAGGAAGAAGGAACATAATTTTATTATTGGTTATTTCGGGGAATATTATCTTGAAAACGATGAACACAATAAGTGCGGCTACTCCCCCGACTATTATTCTTGCCACATTTCCAAGGAAGGCTTTATCCATATAGTTCCCTGTAACTTTTTTTATTGCCAACGCAATATTTATTGCATACAGTGTAAACAGAATTGTTGTTGTTGACGCAATTGCAATAACTCCGTATGGAGCGACAAACATATTTATAAGCGGTTTCAACAAAATTACAAGAATGGTTCCTATAACCGTATATGAATAACGGTTGTCCAGATAAAGAATCTTATTGAAAAGTTCCTGGCATACATATCCGAACGCGCCGAGAGTATATATTGCAAACAGAATTCCTGTTGTCTGTGCAAGCTCGTGCGTGAATTCACCGCGTTCGTAAAGAAGCGAAATAACATTCTCGCCAAAACAGCTTGTCACAAGGATAAAAGGAACGAAGATTGCAAGCATAATTATTATCATATTCTGCAGCAATTTTTTCACATAGTCTATATTTCCCTCTTCATAGTTTTTGCTGATTGAGGGGAAGACTACATTACTCATCGCAACTACGAAAACGCTTGCGATTGTGATGAAAAGGTTTGATGCGTAGTTGATTGTCGATGCTGCCCCGCTTTCTCCGCTGACAAATGCCTTATCAATCATAAACGAAACCTGAAACATCATGTTTGAAATGAATATCCACAGTATCTCGCTGTTTTTTCCGCCTGCCTTTTCCTTATCCGCAGATTTAACAAAGAATCTATAACCCTTTTTATAAAAAGATGGAAGCTGAATTACAATGTGTAAAAACCAACCGATCGTGGTCACTATTCCGACTGTCACGATGTTTATGTCGGGAACAAAGAGCGATGCTATGATAATAACATTGAACGGCAGGCTCATTATCGAGCTTATAAAAAACACTTTGTTATTCTGAAGCACACCTGAAATTATATATGCGATAAGTACAAACCAAAGTGATGGGAGCATTATATACATAAGCTTGACCGCAAGTGCAAAGTCAGTACCCTCAATACCGGGAAGAAGAAGTTTTACAACAGGTGCGGAAAAGATATATAAAATCACGGTTGCTATAAAAGTAACGAAGGTTGTCTTTCCCATAAATTGAGAAACATAGGCACGCTTTTTTTCCTCGGTTGAGTTTTCAGCCTTGTTAAGGTTTTTTATAACAAGTGTTGAAAGGGCAACGCCGATACCGGTAAAAATAAGATTTACAAGTCCGAAAATCTGAAAATATATATCGGTATATACACTTGCACCAAAAACCGATGCAAATACTATGTCACGGAAAAAACCGATCCCCTTGGCTAAAAAGATGCCAAGAACAACCATAATATATGCCATTGAATTCACCTTTTGCACCCACCTCTCATTTTACATAACAATACATAATATATTATATACTATATTATTTGAATAGTCAAGATTTCATCCGCTGTTGAGCCTTGATAATTTGATCATTCTGTGGTAAAATAAAATCAGCGGGAGGTGATTTTTCTGGACAGAGTAATACTGCATTGTGACTGCAACTCTTTTTTTGCGTCTGTTGAATGTGCACTAAAGCCTGAACTTGCCGATGTACCTATGGCGGTGGGCGGAAGTGTAGAGGCACGTCACGGCATAATTTTAGCTAAAAATGAGATTGCAAAAGAGTATAATATCCAGACTGCAGAAACGATATATTCTGCAAAAAGAAAGTGCCCCGATCTTGTGATTGTACCTCCGCATCACGACCTGTATGAAAAATACAGCGAGAGGGTTAATAAAATCTACTCAGAATACACCGATATGGTTGAAAGATTCGGCATTGATGAAAGCTGGCTTGATGTTACGGGTTCGCAAAGGCTTTTCGGAAACGGCGAGGAAATTGCAAACACTCTGCGAAGGAGAATTTACGATGAGGTCGGAATTACAATTTCCGTAGGCGTATCCTTTAACAAGGTTTTTGCAAAACTCGGAAGCGATTATAAAAAGCCCGATGCAACAACCGTAATTTCAAAAGAAAATTTCAAAGATATTGTTTATCCCCTTCCCGTCGGAGATTTGCTTTTTGTCGGCAGAAAAACGAGGGAAGTGCTTTCAAAACTTAATATCAAAACGATAGGCGACCTTGCAGACAGTGACCCCGCAAGACTTGAAAAACTACTTGGCAAGCAGGGCGAAATGATATACCGTTACGCACGCGGAGAAGATAATTCTCCCGTTGATCCGCATTCACACGATGAAGTAAAATCAGTCGGCAACGGAATGACTTTCAAGCGGGATTTATGCGGTGAGAAAGATATTTTGTGCGGTATTTCACACCTGAGTGAAAGTATAGCTGTGAGAATGCGAAGAAAAGGTGTAAAATGCACCGTCGTTCAGGTAACGATTAAAGACCCTGACCTGATTTCCATTCAGCGTCAGGAAAAGCTTACTTCCCCCACTAATCTTGCCAAGGACATTACGGAAAAAGCAATGGAAATTATAAAGCGTAGCTGGAATATGAAAAAGCCAATCCGTATGCTTACCGTAACGGGAGGAGGAATCGTTCCCGAAGATGCCGCTACGCAGATAAGTTTTTTTGATGAGGAGAAAAATCCCAAGCAGGAAAACCTTTAAGGACGGTGTGATAAAATCCGAGAAAAGTACGGCAAAGACGCTGTAGTAAGTGCCAATGTAATAAACAATGATTTAGGAATATAGAAAGAGAAGTGATATTTTTGATATCACTTCTCTCAGCGTGTCGATAAACCTATCGACGCGCTGGCAAGTCGGATCGTAGCCATGTCGTTCTGTGAGCCAAGGAGTTGTCCTAATATGTTGTCTTCTAAGACCGCTGGGCCTCCGACTTCAATGTAATAAACAATGATTTAGGAATATAGAAAGAGAAGTGATATTTTTGATATCACTTCTCTCAGCGTGTCGATAAACCTATCGACGCGCTGGC
>JAZNLD010000142.1:0-8122 GCA_045578925.1 Clostridia bacterium | reverse complement strand
AGAACGACATGGCTACGATCCGACTTCAGCAGAAACGTATTCAGCGCTATCCGCTTCAGTAAGAACTGCTGCATCCTGATCGGGAACTACATTTGCATATACGTACTTTTTACCATCTTCTGTGAAGGGCTTAACTATTTCCTTGCGGTTATTATAAGCCTGTGTAAGTTTTACATATTCCCAATCGTAAGGAAGTTCAACCTTCACAGTAATGGGATAGTCAAACATATCAAGATTAGCAAACTTTCCTGTTTTAATATCTGTGTCAATTTTGCTGATGCTGTCTTCTACTTTTACAGTTATTTTCTTATCAGCAGGATAATTTTCCGCCTTAACTGATGTTATAGCGTCGTATTCCTGTGTATACTGCATTACTTCATCAAACTGACCGTTCCAGAGCTCGCCTGATTCTGTCTTCTTATAGATTTCTTCAAAAAGCATTTCAGCTCTGCTCTGCGCTGTTGAAATACCGCTTGCTTCTTTTTCATCCTTTATTCCGTGGAAAAGGTATACGATAAGTCCGTTCTGCTCAATTGCAGTATTCATAAGTTCTATCCAGTAAAGTGCAGGCTGATTGTCTTCGGGATTTGTATAGTCTGTTGAAGCGTTTGCCATAATGCTCTTTACACTGTAAACATCTTCAGGTGAAAGAGTATCTACGCCTCCGCCTGTGTTACGCATTGCAATATAGTGCTCTTTTATCATTGCAATCGCGGCATCACTCACCTGCGGTTTACCTTCGGGATAAAGTGTACCGGGTTTAATGAATGTAAGGACTCTTTCGTCGGGATAAATAGAATTTATTCTTTCTCTTTCATCCGCGATGTCCTTTGTCATATGACCTGCTTCATAGCTGTACTCCGTACCGTTAGAAAGAACACCTGATTCTTCCTCGTCTGTTTCACCAAGGTAACGATGACCGTGGCTGTGTGCGGCAAGATTCATTCTTCCGTCACAGCTGTCGATGATAACTCTCCATTTTTCAAAGTTATCAGGTTCGTCAACATTGTATTCAGGGTCAATTGATTTACCTATAATACCAACTGTTGTGTAAAGATTGTATTTGGGAAGAATGTCAATAAGCCAATTACCTGTTGCCTTCGCACCATCGTCGTGGATAAGAACCGCTGCAGCCTTTGCACCATTTTTAACAGGCATCGCTTCTGCCGAAAGTTCTTCCTTCTGTAAAATATTTACGAGGCGGTTATCGTTGTCCCACTGAACATTCATACCCAATGCTTCGCAAACGGCACGAAGAGGCATAAATAAAGTATTTTCCTTAACGAAAGGCAACACCTCGCCATCAGCAACCTTCTTATTTTCTTCAACCGCGAGATTTCCCAGCTTTATACTGCCATTTTCTTTTTCAAAGGGTATCTTTGCTGATTCAAAAAATTCCTCGGCCGGAACCATGGTTCTGTCATTCACAATGACAGGCTCTTTTTCAAAATCAATGGCATTTCCATTAAAGTTGATACCAACCATAGCGTTGGCAGAGATTGCTGCTATCATCGAAAAAGCAACAACCAATACAAATAATTTTCCAAATACTTTTTTCATTTTTTCTCCTCCTTTTTTAATCCAAGAAAAGGACTACAGCATCCTTTTTTAATAAAAACTCCGAAATACCAAGCTGTGTTTTTTCAAGTTTTTTATTATCGTCAACAATATAGCAATCCATTTTTTCTGAAATATTTGTTGTGATATTAACATCCTTTTCAGAAGTATTGCATATCATAACTGCCTTTTTATTTCCGTTTCCTGCTGCAACTGCATATATGCCTTTTCCTGAATCACAAATGCACTCTACCTGATTTTCAAGCTTATAAAGTTCATTAAAAGCCTTGAAAGAGTAATACAGCGGGAAAGGCTCTCTCGTAAAAGGATTAAACATACCTGCATAGTATGAAACGCTTAATCCTGCATCATAGTAGCAAAGTACGTCTGTGTTGGTGTTTTGCATCGCAAGCATCATAGATGCTGCTTTTGCCGCTGCAATCGCAGTACCGCGCTCCTTTATAGCCATTTCTTCGATTTCAAGAGGATTACCTTTATCCTCGCACGAATTATTCCACTCATTAAGTTGTGTTTCAAGATTGCTAAAGCCGTGTTTTTCCAGTAATTTATCCAGATAAGAAGCCGCAATTACCGTTCTGTCTGTTGTAAGATAGCTGTGCCAGCTGAAGAAATCAAGCGGAACATTATTCTCCTTTACAGATTTAAGAAAACCTTCGGAGAATCTTAAGAAGTTAGCGCTTCTTTCCCCTGTATATGCTTCGTCTGTACATTTTTCACATTCAATTCCATACTTTTCAGGGTCTGAAAATATATGTCTGAATCCGCAGGTTGCACATCCTCCAATCTTTATTTTATTACCGAATACACTCTTAAGATGCTTTGCAGTAGCGTTATAAAGCTCATAATACTGCTCCGCTGTGCCGTGCCACATCTGGTTTTCTGTGTTGTCTCTGCCATTATCAGGCTCATTCCATATTTCCCAATATTCGATATTGTAGTTGAAACCGTTTGCCCATCCTTCGTTATAATGCTTTATAATATGCTCACAAATTCTTGCCCACTTTCCGAAGTCCTTCGGCGGAAAAATTCTGTAAGCTCTTATATAATAATAATTTTCTATTGTTTCACCCAGACGGTATATCGGCTTGCAGTTGTTTTCAAAAAGCTTTTCAATAAGCAAATCGGTAAATCCGAAATCATATGATTCTTCCTTTGTTTCGTCGGCGCTGAAATCACGGAATATGTTTGAAATATCCACAAACATATTCCCTCCGAATGCACCGCCCGTGTCGTGCAGACGCGAGTAAGGTATTCCCGCCTCGGCAAGATAGTGCATCAAGGAGGCGTCAAGCTCATCCATCGGAGGCTGACCTACCCCGTGCATAGGTTTAATTTTTCCAATTGTTTTATCAAAATCAACAGTAATATTCATAATATTTTTCTTCCTATATTAAATCATCTATCATATTCTTAATAGGTTCATCGTTTTTGAAAACTTCGTGTATTCCGTCAAACAGTTCAAAATCAATCCAGTCTGTACCAACCTTTTCGCACAGAGATTTCACTCGCTCAAAAGATTCAACAGAATCTCTGTAATCAAACATTTCGTCTTGATTTCCGAATCTTATGCAAAGCTTTCTCGGATAAACAAGGCAGGCAACCTCGGCATCATCAAACTTTTCAGCGGAATTCTGCCATACCCAATCTTCCCAGCCGACTACATCACGCTTGTTAAAGAAAGAGCACGAAATACAAGATTTAATCCTTTTTTCCACTGCCGCCGTAAAAAGAGTGTAAAATCCGCCATATGACAACCCAATCATTCCGAATTCGGATACATATTCCTTCGTCTGAAAATAGTCGAGAATTTTCTGCAGGGCAAAAACTTCTATTGCAGTAATCGAACTGCCCGTTCTTTTAAGACGTGCATCCAACCTCCTGCGGTCAAAATCAACATCGTAAGTATCTTCTTTCCAAAGCAGAAGTTGCGGAGCAAATGCGTGAACTCCGTAGTTTATCACACGATGAAGCATATTGTTATTGTTTCCCGTGTCGCCGTAAAATCCCGCCACAACCTCAGGTGTGCCCCAACCTCCGTGTTGTACAATAACCAGCGGTTTTTTTTTGTTTCCGTTTTGTCTGAATAATAATCCGCTTATCTTAACGCCTTTTAAAACCTCAAACTGCATACGCCAGATTGAATATCCGTCTTCGTCTGAAAGTTTTTCTTCTTTTATTTCGCCAAATCCATAATCCACATATCCGACAAGCGGCCATCCAAGCATTTTTTTAAATTCATCGCGATATGTCTCCTGATTCCCGAAGATACCTTCCGCAAATGCCTTTCTTGTTTCAAACGCATCTTTCTGCCTTTTTTCAAGCAAGTCTTCAATGGATTTAAGATACTCTTCCTTATATTTTTTTGAGATTTCTTTTCCTTCTGTGTAATTCATAGTGAAAATCCTTCTTACAATTGTTCCAGAAACGCCTTGAGTTTTTTTGCTATTATAGCGTGACCTTCAGTATTGGGATGAAGTCCGTCGGGGATGTATTTTTCCTTTATTTCTTCTACTTCAGGCTGAAGCCCGCTTGTCGCATAGAGGTCAAGTACGGGAAGGGAGTAATATTCCGCTACTTCGCGGATTATGTTTACATAATCCTTCAAAGTACCGCTTCCCCATGTTTTCATCTGACCCGTATTTTTGTACTCACCTTCTCTATGGAGAGGAGTCATAATTACAATCTGCTTACCGAGATATTTCTTGATAAGACCACTGTAGATATAGTGGCACGCGCCATAGAATGTTTCGGGAGTACGGTCTGTAAATCCTCCGATAGGAGCATCGCCGTGACCATAGTCATTTGTGCCTCCAAAAACTACTACTACATCAGCGTCATCGTCCATATCCTTGTATCTGTCGCAGAAAGGAAGCTCATCCTCTCTTTTAAGCGGACGTTCCGGATAACCTTTTTGTATAGCGTACTTTGTTGCGCTTATACCATAATTTCTTGCAACTGCAAGTTTTGCTTCTTTTGCAAGAACTGCATGATAAACTTTATCAGGACCACCTGCAAGATATCCTTCTGTTATACTGTCACCTAAAAA
This sequence comes from Clostridia bacterium, assembly GCA_045578925.1. Lineage (GTDB taxonomy): Bacteria > Bacillota > Clostridia > UMGS1883 > UMGS1883 > UMGS1883. The sequence continues at coordinate 3,498 of JAZNLD010000142.1, read as the reverse complement.
GTTGATTTTAAGACCTTCAAGTTTCATAACTATATTTCCCTTTCCTATGCGTTTTTCAGAGTAATTTCAAGATTGAATTCATTATTTTTCACATTAAAATCAATTAAATATACCTCAATCTCTTTACGAGAGTGCGAGATGATGCATTGTGGGGTTATAACAGGAGTTTCAGCGCATATTAAGGTGGCATTTCCTATCTGAACTCCGTTTTCCGTAACATCGGGCTTTATAAGAGAAACAAATCTTTCTTTTATATTTCTTTTCACATTCGTCTCAAAGGTATCCGTGATTTTCACCCCATTATCAAGAAGCGAAAATCTGCGATTTATTTTTTCTATGTCAATATCGTAGGCGTTTTGCATTTCCAAGACAAATTCTTTTTCGTCCGCCTTAATAACTGTTCCTGAAAACTCCTTGCCTTCCTTTTGAGCTGTATCATCAATAATCGGGACACTATGCCCTAATGATGAATTCTGCAAAAAGGTGTAGCGTGTCTGTGTTCCGAAATTCTCCTTTGTATATTGCATACATCCAAGGTCAACTAAAAGTTGTCCACTGTCATCGGCAAAAATAAAGCTTCCGACATCGTTATGATTGTGCTCTTCGCCATTATGCCCGCACTTTGCAGCGAAGGAATAATTGCTTCGTCTTGTTATATACCATTGTGCATCTTCATAATACTTCGTGAAATTCTTTTCGACTTTTGCATCGGAACTGTAATGCATTGGATTTGACCACATAAAATTTCTGACGATGTAGGAAATCCTGCACCCGGAACCATAGCGGCTGTGAATTTCCTTGACGGCAGATGTAGCTTCAAACCCGAAGGTGTCACGCAGATAAGAATAAAGTCCCATATTTGCGCCGTCAAATTCCCTGCCACTGTCGGAAAAGCTTACCGAAATATTTTTTCTCATAATAACGGATTGCAGATACATCGCAATATTTTTAACCTTATCATTGTGAAGAATGTCGGTTTTTCCGTCAGTAAACTTATAGAGCATATCAGCAAAGTTTATATAGTACCCAAAGCCGTATTCCCAATATGTTGTTCCCTCTATACAGCAACCGTCATCGCCGTACCCGGCAAGGTAGCAATCAATCGTACCAAGCAATCTGTCTTTTACTTTTTCAAATCTTTCAGGGGCAATCTGCATATAAGTCATACCTATGCTACCAGCACAAACAGCTGCCCAGTTGGAATTAAGTGTTTCCCACCAGAATTTATCATTTTCATACGGTTCAAGAATTCTTTCGATAACTTCGTGTATTACCAGATTTTTTAATTCTTCGGGAAGTTTATCGCCTGTCAGATAAATTATTTCTGCAAGATAAGATGCAGTTTCTGCCGAAAAAAGGTCAATATGTCTGCGGAACTTCCTTACATCCTTCATCGGAAGATGTGCCGGAACAACCCATGTAACCTCTCCGCATATTGCCCACAAGGTTTCAATCAGCATATTATAATACTTTTCTTCCCCATATATCAGATAAAGTATGAACGAGGTTGCAAGTCTGTCTCTGCGGTCAAAATATTTACTTTCGTATTCGTGCCTTGTCCCTTTAGTGCTGTAGCACATAAGCTCTTCAAAAGTTGAATGAGGCATTTCTTCGCCGTCAAGAATTTCAAACCTTTCTTTATAAAGGTTCAGGTAATCCTGATAGAAAGGAGTTTCTTTAATTTCGGCTATTCTTTTTTCCGGATTTTCAAAAACTGTCATTTTTAACCCCCTGCACTAGTGCTTTTAAGAAAAAATGTATGTAGCTATAGAGCGTGCTTCGGAAACTGCTTCTACCATTTTTCCGTTAAGGTTCAACGTAAGCGCCATTTCTTTTTCCGTTCTGTTCAAAACTACACATACAACGCTTCCGTCAGGATTTTTGAATGAAACTGTTTCAATATCTTCAGTCCATTTACTGCTTCCTATTCTTTTTGCGCCCTTTTTGATGTATTTACTGAAATGACCGATATAGTAATATGAATCGTGAACATCAACTTCCTTGCTCTGTCTGTCAATCATAATAGGTGCATCACAGAAATTACCTACATGATTGGGACCACCCTTTTCGTTGAGAATAAGATTCCAGTCACAGAATGTATTACAGTAGTTATTAAAGTTACCAATCATATCGTGAGCGTAGCGTTCACCGATTTTAACTGTATCTTCAGCACCTCGGCTGTATTCGTAGCAACCTTCCGAGAAGATTATTTCCTTATCGGGGTAAAGCTTGTGGAACATTTCAAGCTGTTCAAAGTGGTCGCCTGTATACCAGTGGAATGCAACGCCATTGATATACTTATCATTTTCACCGCTTGCGAGCATTGCGTTTGCGCGTTCAACTACGCGTTCCTTGTTGTGATCCCAGAAATAAAGCTTTGCGCCGATTTCTTCCATTTTTTTACCGAGGTAATCTTTTACAAAGTCGCTTTCTTCCTGCGCTGTATAAACACAAGAATCCCAAGTCTGTGTCGCTTTCGGTTCGTTCTGCACTGTTACACCGCTGATTTTAATTCCTTCGTTCTTATACGCTTCTATAAACTTTGCATAGAACTGTGCCCAAAGTTCACGGTATTCTTCCTTAAGCTTTCCGCCTTTATTCATCTGGCCCGTTGTCTTCATATAAGCAGGAGGACTCCATGGAGATGCGATGATTTCAATATCATTGTATTTAAGAGCATCCTTAACCATAGGAATTACAGATTCCTTGTCGCGATTCACATTGAAAGTTTCAAGTGTTTCGTCGTTTTCTTCTACACAAGCGTAGTTTCCGAGAGAGAAGTCACAGCTGTTGATATGTACACGACCAAAGTTGTAGCCGATGCCTTCAACGGGGTCAAAATACATCTTGATTACTTTTTCGCGCTCTTCCTTGTCAAGAACATCAAGTGTAGTTGATGCAGCTTCAGTAAAAGCTCCACCAAAACCGTTTATTGTCTGATATTCAATCTGGGGAAAGATACATATAAGCTTTCCTTCACGACCATCGTCTTCAAAAACTTTATAATCTGTGCATTCCTGCATAGGAAGCTGGCCTTTTATTGTCTTTATTGATTTAACAAACATCATTTTACCCCTTTACTTATATTTCCTTTACCAAAATAGTTGAATGAAGTCCGAGTTTTATAGTCGGATTATTTGTGGTTTCAACAAGTTCACCGTCTTTTTCGTTATCAAGAAGGTATATTTCATATGTACCCTCTTTACCGAAATCTATTTTTATATCTTTAGGTCTTGCGTTATCGTCGTCAGAATAGTTGGTCACGATACACATAGCCTTTCCGTCTTTGTCAACACCGCACATAGTATAAATATGTTCAGGCTGATATTCACATCTTACTTCCGCTTCCATATCGTAGAACTTTCCGTACCACATAAGGGGATAGTATCCCTTCAAGGGCTCGTAGCTGTAAAAGTCAAACGCACCGCAGAACGCCGAGGGTCTTGTATCGTAATACATGAGCATATCAATGGAAGTCGGAGGCCAAGCGGTCTTAGG
>JAZNLD010000141.1:0-3613 GCA_045578925.1 Clostridia bacterium | reverse complement strand
GAAAGACCTCTTACTAAAGAGGAAACTGCTACAGTAGAGATGAAAATGGCTGAATATTACGAATTATGGCTTCGCGATAACAAACCCGGAGAGTTCTACGAAAACAGAGCTTTTATAGACGGAATTACAAATTTTCTCAATAAGTTTTAATAAAATATATTAAAAGTATACAAACTTTCACGAAAAAATGATTGTGCAAAAGTTAAAATTATATTACGATAAATATAGTATAGGTGTAATTTGGCTTATAGTATGAATTTTTGGAGGGATTATGTTGCGTAAACAAAAGACAGTTAATAAGTTTTTACGACAGAAAAACGCCGTGTGGTTGGCAATGGTAACTATTCCGATGTTGTTTCTCATCGTGTTCAGATACATACCTATGGTTGGTATTATAATCGCGTTTAAGAGATACAACTTTGCAGATGGTATCTTCGGTAGTCCCTGGGTAGGATTGCAGAACTTCAAGACCTTCTTGCGTTCAAGAGAATTGGTATTTCTTTTCAGAAATACAATCGGCTATAATGTTATAATGATACTTGCGGGTATGATTGCGGCGGTTTTTGTTGCTCTTTTCCTTTATGAACTTAAGAGTCGCGCTGCCACTAAGGTTTATCAGACCATTATGATAACTCCTAATTTCCTTTCAATTATCATAGTAGGTTACATAACATACTCTTTCCTTAATCCGCAGAGTGGTGTTATAAATGTTTTTCTCCGTGCTATTGGGTTTAAAGGTGTAGATTGGTATAATCAGCTTTGGGTATGGCCATTTATAATTCCCGCAGTTTCTGTCTGGAAGGGCGTAGGTATGTCAAGCGTTATGTACTATGCCGCGTTGATGGGTGTAGATGCTTCCATTTTTGAGGCTGCAGAGATTGATGGCGCAAACAAGTGGCAGAGATACATACATGTACTTATTCCGAGTATTCTTCCTACAATTGTTATTCTGCTTGTTCTTAATCTGGGTAACATTCTTGAAGGCGACTTCGGTCTGTTCTTCTATATTCCGCGTAATGTTGGTAAGTTAAGACCTGTAACAGAAATATTCTCTACATATACTATGCGTTTGTTCAAGGGTACCGGATTGGGTGTTGACTATTCGCTTTCAGCTGCGATCAGCTTCTTCCAGTCACTCGTTGGTATGATACTTACTCTTGCAGCTAATAAGGCAAGCAAGCTCATCGACGAAGAACTTGGTTTGTTCTGATTATATTTTCTTAAGGAGTACAAGTTATGATTAAATATCTCAGAAAAAAACAGCTTGGATTGAATTTATTTTTCATCATTCTGTCACTTACATATATTATTCCGTTTTTAATACTTATTTCTGTTTCTTTTTCAAGAGAGCAGGATGTGTGGAAGTACGGCTACAGTATTTTACCCAAAAATTTTGACCTCACAGCATATAAATGGGTTTTCCGTAATCCCGGACAGATACTTCAGGCATATAAAGTAACAATCGCATTCTCTGTACTACATGTTTTTACAACTGTAATCGTTACTCTTCTTGCAGCATATCCTCTTTCAAGAAAAGATTTTAAATACAGAAATGTAATAACAGGACTTATGTTCTTCACACTTCTTTTCAGCGCAGGTACAGTTCCTCATTATATTTGGAACACACAGTACCTTCACCTTGGAAACACTCTCTGGATTTATTTCCTTCCAGGTTCGCTTCAGGTTTGGAATGTATTTATGATAAGAACCTTTATGCAAGGTATTCCATACGAACTTACAGAAGCGGCAACTATAGATGGTGCGAGTGAATGGGACGTATTCTTCAAAGTTATGATTCCGTTGACTAAACCTGGCATTGCAACAATCGCGCTTCTGACATTCCTTGGAAGCTGGAACAACTGGATAACATCAATGCTTTATATCACAAAAGATGAGCTTATAAGTTTGCAGTACTTCCTGCAGAGAATTCTTGAAGAGGCGGAGTTCCTTCGTGAGAATGAGCAGGCGGCAAACCTGATTGGTCAGAACGATATCCCCTCTGAAACTGTTCGCTTTGCAATGGCGGTAACAGTTGCAGGTCCCGCGCTCTTTGTATTCCCGTTCTTCCAGAAATATTTTGTAAAGGGTATTACAATTGGCGGTGTAAAGGGTTAATCGCCCCGCACTTTTATGTGGTTAGATATTAATTAAAAATAAAATATATTAAATAAGGAGGAAATTAATAATGAAAAAAATTATTGCACTTGTACTTTCTCTTGTGATGCTTTGCATGCTTTTCGGTTGTGCGGAGAAAGAAGAGACAGTACAGAACGGAGTGGTAAATCTTAAAATTTACCAGCTCGGAACAAAGCCCGACGATTGGGGCGAGGTTGAAGCAAAATTCAACGAATACACACTTAAGGACCTTGGTGTTACAACATCTTGGGAATTCATTCCTTCAGGATCATTCTCTGAAAAAATGAATGTTATCATGGCTGCCGGAGAAGAATTCGATATCTGCTTCTCAGGTTTTGCAAACAAGGTAACAACTGCTGTTCGTAATGGTGGCTTCATTCCGCTTGATGATCTCATCAACAGCGAATGTCCCGAACTTTGGGACGCAATGCCTTCTTACTGGTGGGACGCTGCAAGAATAAACGGTCAGGTTTGGGCAGTTCCTAATCAGCAGGTAGCAGCAATGCCCAGCGGCGTTTGGATTTATAAGCGTCTTGCTGATAAGTATGAGATTGATATGAGTCAGGTTAAGTGTCTTGCAGATATCGAGCCTATTCTTGAAACTCTTAAAAAGAACGAGCCCGATTTATATCCCTTCCGCGCACATGCAGGTGCACATGCAGAAATTATGGATGGAACTGCAGATGAATACGAAATGGTTACAACAAGCCTTTATATCCGCAAGGATGACCCCACAGCACAACTTATCAACTTCTTTGAACTTCCTCAGTATTATGAAGCTGTAAAGAAGTTGAACGAATGGTGGAAGAAGGGTTACATCCGTAAGGATATCGTAAGCGTGCTTGACGATAACGGTGACTTCAAGGCTAAGAAATACGGTATGGATACAGGCAGCTGGAAGCCCGGTGTTGAAGTTGAAGCTATCAAGAACCAGGGCGAAGAAATTGTATACGCAATATACAACGAAAACCAGGTTAATACTTCAAACTGCGATTCTACAATGTTTGCAATCAGCAGAACAAGTAAGTATCCTAAAGAATCAATCCGTCTTTTGAACTACATCAATACAAATGTTGAAGCATACAACATTCTTGCAAGTGGTATTGAAGGAAAGCATTACGATATGCTTGAAGACGGCAGAATCAGAATTAAAGAAGGCAACACATATCCTATCGGTGCAGGTTGGAAGTGGGGTAACCAGTTCAACGCTTATGTAACTGATACTCAGGATATCGATGTTTGGGAACAGACAAAGAAGCTTAATGAAGAAGCACCCGTTTCTCCCCTTATGGGCTTCAGAGTTGACAGAACTGAGATTGCTACCGAGATTGCACAGATTTCAGGCGTGCTTGCTGAGTACAGTGCAATTCAGTATGACGATTATGAAAAGCTCTATCCTGAATTCCTCAAGCGTCTTGAGGAAGCAGGTCTTCCCAAGGTTCAGGCTGAATATCAGAAGCAGATTGATGAATTCTTA
>JAZNLD010000140.1:0-20822 GCA_045578925.1 Clostridia bacterium | reverse complement strand
TTTATCGACACGCTGAAGCGGTGCTTTGCACCGCTTTTTTTACCGTATAGGAATTTGCGTCTTTTTTCGCGAGCAACATTTGTCTGCCTAAATTTTGGTTAGGACGCGAAATGGGTGAAGCGGCACGCTTCTTTTTTAACTGCGTATCTCTTATTCCAAGAAATCCTTTAACTTTTTGCTTCTGCTGGGGTGACGGAGCTTGCGAAGAGCCTTTGCCTCAATCTGACGGATTCTTTCGCGTGTTACATCGAACACGCCGCCAACTTCTTCAAGTGTTCTGGGTCTGCCGTCTTCAAGACCGAAACGAAGACGAAGCACCTTTTCCTCACGAGGTGTGAGTGTATTAAGAACATCCATAAGCTGTTCCTTAAGAAGCATAAATGAAGCCGCTTCGCTCGGTGCGGGAGCGTCATCGTCGGGGATGAAGTCGCCAAGATGGCTGTCTTCCTCTTCGCCGATAGGTGTTTCAAGAGAAACAGGCTCCTGTGCAATCTTCATAATTTCGCGAACCTTTTCAAGTGACATACCCATTTCCTTCGCGATTTCTTCAGGAGAAGGCTCACGACCGAGTTCCTGAAGAAGCTGTCTTGAAACACGGATAAGTTTATTGATTGTTTCAACCATATGAACGGGGATACGGATAGTTCTTGCCTGGTCAGCGATTGCACGTGTGATTGCCTGACGAATCCACCATGTAGCATATGTTGAGAACTTGAAGCCTTTTACATAGTCAAACTTTTCAACCGCCTTGATAAGACCAAGGTTACCTTCCTGAATAAGGTCAAGGAAAAGCATACCGCGACCTACATAACGCTTCGCGATACTTACGACAAGACGAAGGTTAGCTTCGGTAAGCTTTTTCTTCGCTTCCTCATCGCCCTCACTCATAAGTCTTGCATACTCAATTTCTTCCTCGGGAGAAAGAAGCGGAACCTTACCGATTTCTTTAAGGTACATTCTTACATGGTCATCGACGTTGATACCTTCGGGAACGGACAAATCCTCAAGGTCTTCTTCGGTGATTTCCATTTTCTTGATTTCCTTGTCAATGTCTTCCCCAACAATATCGATACCCATATCTTCAATATTGTCGTGGATTTTTTCAATCTGTTCTGCGTCAAGTTCAAGTTCTGCGAGAGTATCCTCAATTTCCCGCTCGGAAAGAACACCCTTCTGCCTACCCTTTTCAATAAGTTCCTTTACAACACTGATAGTTTTTTTGTTTTCTGCTTCGCTCATAATCTATCTCCCTTTCATTATTTCTTCTTTGACTTCAAAAGCTCGCTTATAAGCCTGAGATCGCCTTCGGCCTGCGCCTTTTGTAATTTGTCGTTCCAGATTTCGTTTTCAATCACCTGAGCATAATCCTCGGCGGCACGCGCCTTATCGGATACGTTCAGCGCACTCATCAGGACATTTGAAAGCTCGGTCTCAAATCCCGTCATAACACTCATCAGGTAATCCTGACACGACGAAGACGGCTTGTCCTTGTAATATGTAACGATGTGACTGAAAATCTTTTTATGTATCTCTTCGCAAAAACTTTCTTCGGTGAATCTGCTGTCAAACTGCGAGTAGATTTTATCATTCTCGCTGACCATTGAAAGAAAACCTGCCTCGGCAACGGAGCGTCGTTTGTTTTTCTTCCTTATTTCTCCGGTTTGTTCTCCGACTACTTTACGAAGCTCGGACGAAACCTCCTTGCGCTCGCTCTTGCGCGATGCTTTTTTGGTTTCGCTGTTTATGGCGTCGGCGCTGATGCCTGTCTTTGCCGAAAGCCTTGTTATATATAACTCACGCTCAACTGCGCTTGATATCGTGGAAAGAAGTTTTGACGCACCCTGAAGCATCTCAAGCTTCTGCGATGTGTCTCCGAGATCAACGCCGCGGATAAGCATATCCATTTTATATTCCATCAGCGTTTTGGCGTTTGAAATTGATTTCTCAAATTCCTCCGCACCGTATTTTTTGATGAAGTCGTCAGGGTCTTTCACCTCGCGAAGCTCAATAACCTTCAGCTTTGTGTCGAATTCCCTGAATATTTCAGCAGCGCGGTCAAGAGCCTTCTGCCCTGCACCGTCGCCGTCAAAGCACAGATAAACGGGGCTTTTTGAAATCAGCTTCGCCTGATCTCGCGTAAATGCCGTTCCGCACGCGGCAACCGCTGCGTCAATCCCTGCCTGATGCAAGGAAATAACATCCATATTGCCCTCTACAAGAATGTAGTAACCGCGACTGCTCTTCTTTGCAAGATTCAATCCGTACAGGTTTTTACCCTTGTCAAAAACAAGGCTTTCGGGAGAGTTCATATATTTTGCACCATCTCCGGAAAGAATTCGTCCCGTAAAACCGGTGATATTTCCACGTACATCGAAAATCGGGAACATAACCCTTTCACGGAAGCGGTCGTAAACGTGTCCCTTTTCACTCATGGTACAAAGTCCGCTTTCAACAATCAGCGAACGGTCGTACCCTTTGGTACGCAGGTGCTTTAAAATCCCGTCCCATCCCTTGGGAGCAAAACCAAGTCCGAAAGCTGCGATTGTTTTTCCGTCAAGCTGACGCTTTTTTAAATATTCCTGTGCGGCCTGTCCCTCCGCCGATAACAATCGTTCACGGAAATATCGTGCCGCATCTTTATTCATTTCGTACATTTTCTGCTTGCGCTTGTACCTTTCGTCGCCCTTTTCTTCGTCGCTTTCGGGAAGACGGATTCCGCTTCTCTCGGCAAGGTATCTTAGTGCATCGGGAAAGTCAAGCCCCTCGGCATTCATAATAAACTGAATTACACTTCCACCTGCACCGCAACCGAAACAGTGATATAACTGCTTGTCCGCACTTACATGGAACGAGGGCGTTTTCTCGCGATGGAACGGACAGCAACCCATAAAACTGCTGCCTGACCGCTTGAGCCTTACATAACCCGAAACAATATCCACAATGTCATTTGCCTGTATAACTTCATTAACAAGCTCTTCGGGAAAAAATGCTGCCATTTGCTAAACCCTCTCTGCAAAAATCAGGAAATTTAATTCTCCTTATGAATATACTTTTCGACACTGAGGAAGGAAATCCTTTTTTTTCAAGCAAAAAAAGTTAAAAATAAGAAAAAATTTTAAAAAAAGGTCTTTACAAACCCAAAATAGTGTGTTATACTATCACTTGCTTGAGAAATGCGGGAGTGGCTCAGTGGTAGAGCGTCACCTTGCCAAGGTGAACGTCGCGAGTTCGAATCTCGTCTTCCGCTCCAGAAGACTTGTCAATCGACAAGTCTTTTTTCATTTTATATTATTTCTCAAAAACATATTGTAAAACGAAAAATAATGATGTATAATAATCGCAAGGAGGTGTTTTTAATGGCTAAAGTAACAAAAGACACTATAATTCTTGATGTTCTCACAATGGACAAGGGTACAGCGCCTTTCTTCCTTGAAATCGGTATGCACTGTCTTGGTTGTCCTTCTGCAAGCGGCGAATCAATCGCTGAGGCTTGTGCTGTGCATGGTGCAGACGCAGACGCACTCGTGGCTAAACTTAACGAATATCTTGAAAATAAATAAAATTGTGAAAAGGCGTTGCAACGATTGGTTACAACGCCTTTTTGTTTTTTTGTTCACGTTATTCGACTTCAGTTATATTGACATTTTTGCGCGGATGCTGTAAAATAATCTGGATAAAACTAATCAGGTATTATAATACCTGAAAGGAGAAATTTTATGAAAAAGTTATCAGTTTTACTTGTTTTAATTTTGTCACTTTTCCTCTTCTGTGGTGTGGCGGAGGCGGCAAATAATTTATATTCAGCCTCGCTTGAGGGGGAAATATCTCTCCATATATCTCCTGATGAGGATAGCTTTGTTATAACAAAAATCCCTGCGTGTTCAAAACTGAAACTCATCAGGACGGAAAGAACTTGGGGTCTTGTATCTTTCAAGAATAAGGCGGGTTGGATAAATTTAAGCTTTACAAGGGAAAATTATTCCAAGGCTGCCGAGGCTACCGGTAACGATTTGGCGAAAAGCGTCCGCGTAAACGCAAAGGATGGCAAGGCTATTCTTTACAACATCCCTTCAGAAGACACACTTCTGGGAAGTAGCGAAAAACACGTAGTCCCCAATCAGACCATTCTTGAAATAACAAGGCAGACTCCTTCGGGTTGGGGCCTTGTATCAATGCATGGCAAATATGCGTGGGTAAAAATGGACGATGTAGAAGCGTTCGATACACAGAACGATTCGGATAAATACGGAATATATTATGTTTACACACTCTCTGAAAAAGGAGAGGGCGTAAATATGTTTGTGAATGAATATGGTGAAAATCTTTGCGCTGTTATTCCTGACTGTATAAAACTTACCGTGCAGGATACCAAGGGTGATTATGCACACGTATCCTACGACGGAACAAGCGGTTATATAAACCTCAAATACACAACACAGTCACTTTCAAACGCACAGTCAAACGCAGGAGAAAAGGTTAACGCCGAATATATTATAACTCCTCCCGAAGAAGAGGAAGAGGTTAATGTTTACAGCGTTCCCTCTCAGGAGGAAAAGGACGGCCCGAGTATAGTCGGTACTGTTAAAAGGGACGAAAGTGTTTACGTCCTTCGCGCAACAATAAACGGATGGTATCTAATTAACTGCAACGGCCAGTTGGGATGGATTCCTCCGCAGAGTGCAAGTATCAGCGAAGTTATAAACGAAAATGAAAATATAACTGTGTACGAAACTGTTCAGGAGGCGTTTGTCGTATCTCCCGACGGAAAGGGTTTGAAGGTTTACGCGGAACCCTATTCAAAAAAGGAGCACGCATCAGTTCTTGAAACTGCACAGATCAGAATTATTGCAGAAAAGGATAGCTACAAATATATCTATTCAGATTATGCGGCAGGTTGGATAAATGATTTCGGACAGGTAGCAACTTATGAAGAAGCTATTGAAATGTATCCTGACAAGAGCAGAGTCATATTTATCACAAACCGCGAAACTGCTCTTATGAGTCTCCCGACAAAAAGCATTACAGGCGGAAGTGAGGAGCTCCTGACAATACCGGAAGGTAAATTTCTGGAAGTAATAAGAACCGTAACAACAGGAAAAACAAAGTGGGTTCTTGCAAAGATAGACGAGCAATACGGCTGGATAAATAAAGCGCATCTTAAAGAAGAGGGGTCCGTCCCGATTCTCATACTCTTACTTATTCTTATTGTCGTAGGCGCAATTGCAGTGATAGTTCTGATTATTCTTCTCATTAAGAAAATCGTGAAGAATATAAAGAAAAAGAAGGAAAAGGAGATTGATGAAAATGAAAAAAGCGTACACAATGAAGATAGCGGGACTAGAGAGAAATCTCCCGATGTTTCCGGTAAATGATAAGATAACTATCGCCGCATTTATTGTTTTTGGCGATGTTGAGCTGACCGTGCACTGTGCAGGTGCACTTCTTAAAAAACTCCCCGAGCACGATATTATGGTAACTGCCGAGGCTAAAAGTATTCCGCTTATTCACGAGCTCGCTCGTCAGGGCGGTGTGAACGACTATGTAATAGCACGTAAAAAAGAAAAGGTTTATATGGGGAAAAGCCTTGAGGTAAGTGTTAATTCAATCACCACACACGGTGAGCAGAAGCTCTATCTCGGTGAGGATGACGCGGAAAAGCTCCGCGGCAGAAGAGTGCTTATCATAGATGATGTTATAAGCACAGGTGAATCCCTTGCAGCGCTTGAAAAACTCGTGGAAAAAGCAGGCGGAAATATTGTCGGTAAAGCGGCTGTGCTCGCAGAAGGCGATGCGGCGGATCGTGACGACATTATTTTCCTTGAAAAGCTTCCGCTTTTTGACAGCGAGGGAAATGTTTTATAAAAAAGGAAGAAGAATAAAAATAATTTGCGTTAAAAATAAAAAAACAGTTGACAAATGCGGAAAGAAGTGTTAGAATAGCGTAGCAATGAAGTAGAAGTTACCGCTTCTCACCGTGCAGGATTACTTGGTACGGTTAATAAAACAAGTCTTTTTTCTATTCTTGTATTATGTAGCGGTAGGTTCTCCTGCCGCTTTTTTGTGTGGCAAGCAATTTTTGGAGGTGTTTTCAATTAGCAAGGAAATGATGATTAACGAAGAAATCAGGGATAAAGAGGTACGCGTAATTGATAGCGACGGAAGTCAGCTTGGTATTATGTCTTCATCTGATGCTCTTGAAACTGCAAACAAAAGAAATCTTGATTTGCTAAAGATTTCCCCGAATGCAAATCCCCCCGTATGTAAGATTATGGACTACGGTAAGTATCGTTTTGAACTTGCTAAGAAGGAAAAGGAGAATCGCAAGAATCAAAAGGTTGTAAACCTTAAGGAAGTTCGCCTTTCACCTTCAATAGATACCCACGACTTTGAAACCAAACTTAAGAATGCTTGTAAGTTTCTTAAAAGCGGTGACAAGGTTAAGGTAAGTGTTCGTTTCCGCGGACGCGAAATTCATCATGCATCTATCGGTGAGGAAATTCTTGACCGCTTTGTAAAGGGTTGTGAGGAATTCGGCACTGTAGATAAAAAGCCCAAGCTTGAGGGCAAGAACATGGCGATTACAATTTCGCCCAAGAACTGATTATCAAACTTCCATAGGCGAGTTTAGATATATACACATTTGAGAGGAGAGATATTATGCCTAAAATAAAGACACACAGAGCCGCTGCAAAGCGTTTCAGTCTTACAAAGTCAGGTAAGGTAAAGAGAGCAAAAGCGTTTAAGAGTCACATTCTTACAAAGAAGGATACAAAGAGAAAGAGAAGACTCAGAAAGGGCGCTCTCGCAGATGTAACAAACGCAAAAGTTATCAAGAAACTTATACCTTATAAATAAGAAACAGGAGGACTAGAAAATGGCTCGAGTTAAGGGTGCACTCAGCACCAGAAAAAGACATAAAAAAATATTGAAGCTTGCAAAAGGCTACAGAGGTGGCAAGTCTAAGCTTTTCAGAATTGCTAATCAGGCGGTTATGAAGTCTCTTTCATACGCTTATGTTGGCAGAAAGCTCAAGAAGAGAGATTTCCGTTCTCTCTGGATCACAAGAATCAGCGCAGCATGTAAGATGAACGATATCAACTACTCAAGATTCATGAACGGTCTTAAGAAGGCTAATATCGAAATCAACAGAAAGATGCTCTCTGAAATTGCTATCAACGATGCAGCAGCATTTGCTCAGCTCGTAGAAACAGCAAAGAAGGCTCTTTAATATTAATTACAAAAACCGTTTCCGAATTTTTCGGAAACGGTTTTTCCAAGAAAAGATTTAGCGGGGTTTATATGATTATAACAAGTCGCGAAAACAAATTCTTTAAATTAGCAAAACTTCTCAAAACATCAAGAGGGCGTGCCGAGAAAAATATGTTTCTCATTGAGGGTATGCGCTCTGTTTGTGATGCAATTAAAAAAGGTGCAAAAATCGAATGTGTCATTGTAAAAGACGGCACAAAACTGAATTTTGACACCCCTTCTTCAATTTTTACATTTGCACCACGCCTTTTTGACGAAATATCCGAAACTGTGACTCCGCAGGGGGTTATTGCGATTTGCCATATGAAAAAGGTAACGCTTGACGATGTTTTGTCAGCTGAAAAAGACTGCGTTATTATGTGTGAAAAGCTTCAGGACCCCGGAAACATCGGCACGGTTATAAGGACTGCCCACGCAGCATTCTGCGGTGGAGTTATTCTTACAAAAGGGTCGTGTGACCTTTATAATCCCAAAATTGTGCGTGCTACTATGAGTGGTATATTTTCAATTCCCGTTGTGCAGAATGAAGATAGTCATGCAGTAATAGAATATTTCAGAAAAAACGGATATAGTATTGTAGCAGGAGCACTCACAGACAACTGTGTTGACCTTTATAGCGCCGAACTTGCAGGAAAAACTCTTATCATAATAGGTAACGAGGGAAACGGTGTGGAAAAGGAAACTCTCACACTTTGTGACACCGTCGTAAAAATCCCTATGCATCCCGACGCAGAAAGCCTTAACGCCGCGGTTGCAGGGTCGGTGATGATGTATGAACACTATCGCCAGAATACAAAAAATTAAATTTACTCTTTACAAAATCAAAGTTTTAGTGTAAGTTATTATAGTGACTTTCAGAAACGGGGGTGTTGTTGTGGATAAGAAGCTAATATGGATGGTTAAATCTAACGCAGTCTCAAATACGCGCAAAAACCTTGCGGAGCTGTCTGAAAGACATGACCTTTTTGACGAGGAAACAATTGATTTTGACAGTGTATATTATAAGGAAGCAAAAAGAAACTATGACATAGCATTAAATGGTGGCTATACCATAGTTACCTACATAGATAAGCTCTATCCTGAAAAGCTTAAAAATATTCCAAAGCCTCCCGCTGTTTTGTATGTTGACGGCAATGCAGAAATTCTTGCCGATACAGTGTTTGCAGGAATTGTCGGTGCGCGCGGAAGCGATATGTATGGAACACGCGTGGCGGAAGAAATTGCTTTGGAAGTCGGACAGACGGGCGCAGGAATAATATCGGGAGGAGCAAGGGGTATCGACAGTGCTTCTCATCGTGGGGCGCTTCGTGCAAAAGCACCTACCGTTGCAGTGCTCGGATGCGGACTTGATGTTTGCTACCCACCCGAAAACAAGAAACTTTTTAAAGAAATTGCTTCGTCAGGTGGGGCAGTTGTAACGGAATTCCCGTTCGGGATGGAGGCGCTTGCGCGCAACTTCCCGCAACGAAACAGAATTATTGCCGCGCTTTCCACCGTTATCGTTGTTGTAAGGGCAGCGTACAAAAGTGGCTCACTCATTACTGCGTCACTCGCACTTGATATGGGTGTCAGCGTCTTTGCAGTACCGGGAAATATTGATGATACTTTAAGCGCAGGTACAAACGCGCTTATCCGTGACGGTGCAAACATTCTTCTTTCACCGATGGATGTAATAGACGAGCTTATTGCTCTCAAACCCGACTTTTTCGTAAGGGAGAAGGAAAAATCACTTTTTGAAGAAAAGGAGGAAAATTTGCCCGTAACAAAGGCAAAACCTGAAAAGGAACAAAACCTCTCAGTTTATGAAGAGGAAATTGTTTCCTTGATTGAAAGCGGAATAAATACACAAAGTTTTATTGAAGAAAAAATCTCGTTTGAGGCGGCGCGACTTACTGCGCTTCTCGGAATGATGGAAATAAAGGGCATAATTAAAAAAGGCCAGGACAAAAAATACGAAATTATCAGGAGGGGATGTTAATGGCAAATTACCTTGTAATAGTTGAGTCACCTGCAAAGGCCAAAACAATAAATAAATATCTTGGTAAAAACTATACGGTAATCGCCTCAATGGGACATATGCGAGACCTTCCCAAAAGTCAGCTCGGTATAGATATGGAAAACGGCTATGAGCCTAAGTACATCACTATACGCGGTAAGGGCGACCTTATGGCGAAATTGAAAAAATCAGCAAAAGCTGCTGATAAGATATATCTCGCAACTGACCCTGACCGTGAGGGTGAGGCAATCAGTTGGCATCTTGCAAATATTTTGGAGCTTGACAGTAAAAAGGCATGCAGAATTACTTTCAACGAAGTAACCAAAAATGCCGTTGTGGAATCGCTCAAGGCGGCTCGTCCGATTGATGAAAAACTTGTAGATGCACAGCAGGCAAGACGCGTGCTTGACAGAATTGTTGGTTATAAGTTAAGTCCTATTTTGTGGAAAAAAGTTAAAAAAGGTCTCAGCGCAGGCCGTGTACAGTCAGTTGCAACGAAGCTTGTTGTAGACCGCGAACGCGAAATTACTGCGTTTGAACCTAAAGAATATTGGACAATCACAGCATCTCTTCTTGCTAAAGGTGAGAAGAAGGCAATAAACGCCCGCTTCTATGGCGTAGATGGTAAGAAGAAGGAACTTTCAAGTGCAAGTGATACCGCAGCAATCAAGGACAAGGTCAAGGATAGTTTATTCACAGTTAAAAATGCGACCTATGCCGATAAGAGTCAGCAGCCTTCACCTCCGTTTACTACAAGTACGCTTCAGCAGGAAGCAAGCCGTAAGATGGGCTTCACATCAAAAAGAACAATGGCAGCGGCACAGCAGCTTTATGAAGGTGTTACCGTACCCGGCAAGGGAACTCTTGGTCTTATCACCTATATGCGTACCGACTCACTTCGTATCAATCCGGATGCACAAAATGCGGCGCGCAGTCTTGTTGCACATCGTTACGGAAACGAATTTGTTCCGAAAATTGCACGCAACTTCAAGACAGGAAAAAACGCACAGGATGCCCATGAAGCAATTCGTCCTACAGTAATTGACATTGATCCCGAATTAATCAAGGGCGCAGTAAGTGCAGACCTTTATAAAATTTATAAGCTTATCTGGGAACGCTTTATCGCAAGCCAGATGTCAAATGCAGTCTATAACACAATGAATGCTGAATTTGAAGCAAACGGTGTCCTTTTCAAAGCAAGTGCTAAAACACTCTCTTTTGCAGGTTACCGTGCAGTGTATGTAGACGGAAGCGAAGAAAACGAGGAAAAAGACCTCAAGAAGCTCCCCTCGCTTGAAGCAGGAATGGAGCTTACACTCAGCGAACTTCTGGAGGAACAGCATTTTACCGAACCTCCTGCACGCTATACGGAAGCAGCTCTTATCAAGACAATGGAAGAAAACGGTATCGGCAGACCCAGCACCTACGCTCCCACTATCAGTACAATTCTTGACCGCGGATATGTAGCTCGTGAAAGAAGAATGCTCAAGCCTACAGAACTTGGTTCAATCGTAACTGACATTATGGCTGAAAACTTCACAGACATTGTAGATGTTGAGTTTACTGCCAATATGGAACAACAGCTTGACGATATTGAAGAAGGCAACGAAAAATGGCAGGATGTAATTGACAGATTTTATCAGCCTTTTGAAAAAGACCTTAAAAAAGCGGAAGACGCTATTTCAAAGGTTGAAATCAAGGATGAGGTTTCTGACGAAATCTGTGAAAAGTGTGGCAGAAATATGGTTGTCAAGCTCGGACGCTTCGGTAAATTCCTTGCGTGTCCCGGATTCCCCGAATGTCGCAACGCAAAACCCATCCTTAAAGATACAGGCGTAAAATGTCCCAAGTGTGACGGCAGAATCGTTGAACGCCGTTCGCAGAGAGGTAAAAAATATTTCTCTTGTGAAAAGGCGCCTGCCTGTGACTTCATCCTCTGGGATGAGCCGGTAAAGACTCCCTGCCCGATTTGCGGCGGAGTAATGACCAAGAAATATCAGAAGCGCACAAGTATCACTACTTGTTCAAATCCTGAGTGTGAGTCAAACAAAAAGGAAAAAGGTAAGAAATAATTATGGAGCTTAAAATAATCGGTGGTGGTCTTGCAGGATGCGAGGCAGCCTGGCAGGCAGCACAGAGAAGGATAAAGGTTAAACTCTACGAGATGAAGCCGTCCGTTTTCTCCCCTGCACATACAAACGAAAATTTATGCGAACTTGTCTGCTCAAACTCGCTCAAGGGTAACGGACTTGACAATGCCTGCGGCCTTCTTAAAGAAGAAATGCGCCGTATGGGAAGCGTTGTCATAGCCTGCGCAGATGAAACAAAAGTTCCGGCAGGCGGTGCTCTTGCAGTTGACCGCGATAAATTTGCGGCGCTTGTAACCGAAAAAATAAAGGCACATCCAAATATTGAAATAATAAATGAACTCGTCGATGAAATTAACACCGACGAATATACAATCGTCGCATCAGGTCCTCTTACACACGGAAAACTGAGCGACGCAATAGCAACCCTTACCGGTCAGGACAGCCTTTTCTTCTTTGACGCCGCGGCACCCGTCGTAACGCGTGAGAGTATTGATGAGGATAAGACCTATCTTGCCGCGCGCTATAACAAGGGTACGGCGGATTATATAAATTGTCCTATGGAAAAGGACGAGTATGAAGCATTTTACGAAGCTCTCATTTCAGCCGAGCGTGCTCCGCTTCACGAAGGTGTTGAAAATATCAAGGTTTTCGAAGGATGTATGCCCGTCGAGATAATGGCACAGCGTGGAAAGGAAACGCTCTGCTTCGGTCCTCTTAAACCCAAGGGACTTCCCAATCCCAAAACGGGGAAAGAGCCATATGCCGTGCTTCAGCTTCGTCGCGATAATACCGAGGGAACACTTTATAACCTCGTAGGATTTCAGACCAATCTGAAATTCGGCGAGTAGAAGAGAGTTTTCTCAATGATTCCCGGTCTTGAAAATGCTGAATTTGTGCGTTACGGTGTAATGCACAGAAACACATATATAAATTCTCCGCTTGTGCTTGATACCGATTACAGCCTTTTAAAATATCCCAAGGTGTTTTTCGCAGGACAGATAACAGGTGTTGAGGGATATGTGGAGTCGGCATCATCGGGTATGATTGCAGGCATAAACGCCGCAAGAAATATACTCGGAAAGGAAAGCGTAACTTTTCCCGCATCTACTTGCAGTGGTGCTCTTATAAAGTATATTACAGACCGCGAAAATAAAAAGTTCCAGCCGATGAACGCCAATTTCGGCATCATCGAATGGAACCGTGTAAAAATCAAAAACAAAAAAGAACGTTACGAATATATATCATCACTTGCTCTTAATTCCTTGAAGGACATCCTTAACGACCTACACTGAGGACGCCTCAAATTACGAATTGTCGTTAAGAATGGTGATGTTTCTTAACAGTACATTCTTACCGCGCCACGAAAAGGCGCGGTTTTTGTATTTGCGCATAAATTCTTTGTTTGAAAGGTTTTCTATGTCCTCAAGGGAAAGGGTGTCTATCATATTTTCGGTAAACTCTTTCATCGGACGAGGAGTGATGTTGTTGTGAGGACAAACCCGCTGACAAATATCACACCCGAAAACAAGACCTGACTTTTTAAGAATGGCGATTTCACCTTCTGTGAGGTCGCCTTTTTTCTGGCTTATATGCGACGCGCACCTATCAATGCAGAATCCGTCGGAAAGCGCACCGCCCGCACAAGCAGTTATACAGCGGTTGCAACCCATACAGCTTTTTTCAAGAGGTTTATCCTTGGCAAGCGGTAAATCGGTTAAGATATAGCCGATAAAAAAGTAACTTCCGAAATCATCGTTTATCAGCATATGGTTTTTTCCGTAAAATCCAAGTCCTGCATTATATGCAAGTTTACGTTCTATTTCAGGGCCGATGTCGGCAAAAACTTCGCATACTGTATCGGGTGAAATTGATTTGATGAAATCTGTGACTGCCGAAAGCTTTTCCTGTATAACCTGATGATAATCGTATCCGCGCGCATAGAGCGATAAATTACCATCTCTGTCACCGCAGTAGTAGGGGAAAAGACACACTATTGCACTTTTTTCTTCATAGGAGGTAACCGCGCACTTTTCAATCCCTGTGGAATGAATAAAATCAAATATTTTGTTTTTCATAACGCAAAACCTCCTTTGGTTAACCAAAAATTGTCTATCTTAAAACTCTTCGACCTTAAATGCATAAAATTTAGTGCAATTTTTATGCGGAGGAAGAGGATAGGCTGACGCCTTCTACGGACGACAAATGAAAAGTGTGCAAATTTTACAAATTTAAGGCATACGGGGCTTGACTCCCGTGTGCTTAATCACTCGTTCTTATAAATCCTACTGCAATGTAGACTTTATCAAACCCCATTTTCCGCAGAAGGTATGAGCAATAATTTGCCGTAGCCCCCGTTGTATAAATATCATCAACAAGCAGTGCTGTGCCATTTCCCTTTTTATTGGTTGCGAAGTAGCATTTCCGTACATTGGCTTTTCTTTTTATTGCATTCAGCGTATGCTGATCCTCACCGTCGTTCGTTCTTTTCAGCATTGGCTTGCAAGGAATTTTAAGTAACTTTGAAAGCTCTTTTGCGATAAGATATGACTGATTGTAACCGCGGTTGAATTTGCCTTTCGGACTTTGCGGGACGAAGGTTATACAGTCAAACTTCGTATAATATTCTGACGCAAGAAGCTTATCCGCCATAAGATATGCAATTCCCTTTGCGTAGTATGGGTGACTCGTTTTCAGCGCAATGGCACATTCCCTTGCCTCGCCCTTATAGATAAGCGGTATAAAAGAATGTTCAAAATAAATCTTTTCACTACGGCAGGCAGAACATATATGATGTGAATATTCTTCAATCGGTTTTGAACATATACTGCAACTGTTTTCAGGCACGAAGGGAAGTGTTGACAAACAATTACTGCATACGGGTGCTTTATCTTCAAGCAGTTCCTTGCAGAAAGGGCATACGGGCGGAAAGAAAAAATCCAAAATTGTATCAAGCATTTTCAATTGCCTCCATAAGTCTCTTTTTAAGTGAACTGTATCGTGTCTGCAGTTTGTTGTTGCGAACCATCTGTGCCACACATTCGGGCGAGCCTACGAGGATTACAAGCTTTTTACCCCTTGTTACCGCAGTGTACAGAAGATTCCTTGTCATAAGCATAACGGGGAATGAGCATACAGGGATAATGACGGCGCTCCATTCACTGCCCTGACTCTTATGAACGGTAAGGGCATACGCCATCTCCAGATCTTCAATTGATGAAAAATCATATTCTACAATTTTACTGTCATCAAAAAGTATACGCATACTTTTCTCTTTCGGAGAAATATCAAGTATTGTTCCGATATCTCCGTTGTATATACCGAACCCATCTCCGCTTCCGTCAGGAAGCGACCATAACATATCATAATTGTTGCGTGTCTGAATAACCTTGTCGCCGACGCGGAAAACTCTTTCACCGAATGCTTTTTCCTTTTTGTCGCGGGAATGGGGATTAAGCTTCTCCTGAAGAACTTTATTCAGATTAGCAGTGCCGACAATTCCTTTCCTTGACGGAGAAAGCACCTGAATATCATTTATACTGTCAAATCCGTATGCTTTACCGAGTCTGCCCGTACAAAGCTCGCAAATAGTTTCAAGCGCAGCTTCAGGGGTTCTCTGCATAAAGAAAAAGTCAGTTTCACTATCGTTTTTAAGAGGCATTTCACCCATGTTTATTCTGTGGGCATTGGTTACAATACGGCTTCTTTCAGCCTGACGGAAAACCTCGTTCAGCCTTACGGACGGGACTACACCGCTGTCTAACATATCGCGCAGGACATTTCCTGCGCCGACAGACGGCAACTGATCGCTGTCACCCGCCATAATAAGACAAGTACCTCTTTTGAGTGCCTTTAAAAGAGCACCGAAAAGAAGTATGTCCACCATGCTCATTTCATCGACAATAACGACATCGGCATCAATGGGGTTGTACTGATTTCTGCCGAAACGCTGGTCAAGAGCGTCGCTGACCTCAACTTCAAGTAAACGGTGAAGCGTTTTCGCTTCCATATTGCACGATTCGGAAAGTCTTTTTGCCGCTTTTCCCGTAGGCGCACAGAGAGCGATTTTATACTCGTGCTTTTCAAAAATATCCATTATGATTTTCATTATCGTGGTTTTACCTGTGCCGGGGCCACCCGTTATAATAAGCACACCACCGCCGAGAGCCTTCACCACCGCTTCCTTCTGCTTGGAAGAAAGCTCAATAGAGCTTCGCAATGATTCAAACGAAATATCCTCCTCAATATTCTTTGAGTAGGGTTTTGCAAGCGCAAGTAATTCGCCGAGCTTTCCGGCACAAGTAAGCTCCATATTGTAATATGTGGGAAGATACACAAATTCATCTTCAAATATTAGCTTGGAATCGTACTTCATCTGCATCAGTGATGATTCAATTTCTGCTATATCGCAACCCAGAAGCTCTGCCGTAGCGTAAACAAGCTCGTCCTTTTTAAGGCACGTATGCCCCGAAAGTGTAGCGTAGGTGAGAGTATGTACAATACCACCCGAAATTCGTGCAGGATGATTTTTCGGAATACTCATCGCACTTGCAATTCTGTCAGCTGTTTTAAAACTGATTCTGTCAACACTTTCACACAGAATGTAGGGGTTCTCTTTTATAAGGTCAATTGACTTCTGTCCGAAAATCTTATAAACCTTGAGCGCAAGGTTGGGGGTAATTCCATACTCCTGCAGAAACATAACCGTTTGCGACGCATCCTGACGGATTAAGAACGATTCGGAAATCTTTAGGGCACGGCTTTTTGAAATCCCTTTTATCTCGGTAAGTCTTTCGGGAGAAATCGCAATTATTTCAAGCGACTCTTCACCGAATCTGTTTATGATTTTCCTGGCAGTGGCTTCGCGGACACCGCTGATAATTCCTGAAGAAAGGTACGCCAGAATAGCGCTGACCTTTTTGGGCAGCGCTCGCTGTGTGTCAGTTACGGAAAACTGCTCGCCGTATTCGGGGTGGTTCACCCACCTGCCCTCAAATATGACTTGCTCCCCGGGAGCGATAAAAGGCATATTTCCGCACGCGGTTACGAGTGCATTATTTACATCAACCTCGCAGACCGTGTAGCCGTTTTCCTCATTCTGATATATGATTTCGTAAATTTCGCCCGTAAGCTTTTCTGTCGGGGAAGTTGTCATAAGTATTCCTGCCTAACCAAACTTCTATTATGCAGTCATCGGGGATGTTTTTCAAAAGAGAATGAATTTCCGATTTCCTGCAACATATTCTGTGTTGCACTGTGCTTTGTCCCTTGTATATAACAAGAGCAATCATCATAAGTGAAATTATAAGTGCCGCAATTGCGCCATACATAACTATCACCAATAACATTATATGCGTTTGACGGGTAATCCGTCAGTGAATAAAAGGCATTAACATCAGTTAATGCCTTTTGCTTTTAAAGATATTTTTTAAGAGTTTCTACCTTATCAAGCTTTTCCCAGGGAAGATCAAGTTCGTTTCTTCCGAAATGACCGTAAGCAGCTGTCTGCGAATAGATAGGCCTGCGAAGGTCGAGCGTCTTGATAATCGCACTCGGACGAAGGTCAAATTCGCTGTTTACGATTTCGCTGAGTTTGTCGTCACTTATTTTACCTGTACCGAATGTATCAATTCTTACAGATACGGGACGGGCAACACCGATTGCGTATGCAAGCTGAATCTGACATTTGTCGCTAATACCTGCCGCAACAATATTCTTTGAAATATAACGTGCCATATAGCAAGCACTTCGGTCAACCTTTGTCGGGTCCTTACCTGAAAATGCACCGCCACCGTGAGGAGCGTATCCGCCGTAAGTATCAACGATAATCTTTCTTCCTGTAAGACCGCTGTCACCGTGAGGTCCTCCGATAACAAACTTACCTGTCGGATTGATATGGTACTTTGTATCCTCATCAATAAGTGCCGGGTCAAGAACTGCCTTTATAACATGTTCAATCATATCCTTGCGGATTGTTTCCTGACTTACATCAGCGCTGTGCTGTGTTGAAAGAACTACTGTATCAATTCTCTTCACACTGTCACCGTCGTATTCAACAGTAACCTGTGTCTTTCCGTCGGGACGAAGGTAGGGGAACTGACCGTTCTTTCTTACTTCTGTAAGCTTCTTTGCAAGCTTCTGTGCATAGTAGATGGGCGCAGGAAGATACTCGTCGGTTTCGTTTGTTGCATAACCGAACATCATACCCTGGTCGCCTGCACCGATTTCGTTGTCCGTGTCAACGCCTGACTTTGCTTCCTGTGACTTGTCAACACCGAGAGCAATATCTGCAGACTGCTTGTTAAGTGTTGAAAGTATTGCAATAGAGTCCGCGGAAAATCCCATCGAAGCATCGGTATAACCAATTTCACGAACAGTGTTTTTAACAATCTCGCGAACGTCGTATGTATGAGTTGTTGTGATTTCACCAAAAACTACTGCCATGCCTGTTGCAACACAGCATTCACACGCAACGCGTGCTTCGGGGTCGTGTGCAAGAATATCGTCAAGCACGGCGTCTGAAATTTTATCGCATACCTTGTCGGGATGTCCCTCGGTAACAGATTCTGATGTAAAAAACTTCTTGTTAATCATTTGTTATTCCTCCTGTATAGTATCTTCCGAATCAGAAAATAAGTCCTAAAAGCCCATAAGAAAGAGCACTCATAATAACACCTGCGGTAAGAACACCGCCGATGATTGCGATGAAAGCATCCTTGAATTTGAAATCAAGGAAACTTGCAATCAAAGCACCTGTCCATGCACCTGTACCGGGAAGCGGTATAGCAACGAAAAGGAAAAGTCCCCATTTGGCATACTTTGTAACTTTTTCTTTATTCTTGTTAACTTTGCGTTCAAGAAATTCAGGAAACCACCTGAACAGCTTCGTCGTTTTAAGCCAGTTGCAAAAGGGTGTAATAAGCCACAATATGAACGGAACGGGGAGCAGGTTTCCGATAACCGACACTAAAAATGACGGGATAACGGGAAGACCGAGTGCAAATGCTACGGGAATAGCACCGCGAAGCTCAATTATCGGGAGCATTGAAATTATGAGTACATACACATAATTTGCAAAGGCCTCCGAAAGTCCGACAAGACCAACTGCCCATACTGCGAAAGAGTGAACTGCATTTTTAATTGTTTCTGTCATACAAACCTCCAATGTGCAAGCGCACATAGTTACTTCATTATATTATATAACATATTTATTCTAATAAATAATATCACTTTTGTCAACAAAACGCAGGGAAATAGTAAATAATTTTTAATTTTCCCTTGACATATCTTGACAAGAGTGATATTATGTTATACTGCATTAAGATGCACTCATATCCCCTAAAATAGGTGGATATGCGATAAAATAGCGGTTTTAACAACAATTTTTATATTTTGTGTGGGCGGTGCATTCTACAACCACTCATACAATGAAAAAGCAAAATTATTTGCTTTGCGATATGTCTTGAGTGCATTCTACACAGAGGCATAGAATATTAAAATGCGTTGTTCGTTCAAATATCTTAGAAGAGGTGATTTTGTTGAAGCCTATTAAATTAGGAAAAAATGAAAGAATGACCTTCGCTAAAATCGATGAAGTATTGGAGATGCCAAACCTTATCGATATGCAAAAAAGCTCTTACGAGTGGTTTGTTAAGGAAGGTCTTCGCGAGGTTTTCCACGATGTAAGTCCTATCACTGACTACGCAGGAAATCTTGTTCTGGAATTTACCGATTACAGACTTGACGAGCAGCCCAAGTATTCCATTGAGGAATGTAAGGAGAGAGACACTAACTACGCCGCTCCCCTTCGCGTTCAGGTTCGCCTTATCAATCAGGAAACAGGCGAAATCAAGGAACAGGAAATCTTTATGGGTGATTTCCCCCTTATGACTGAACAGGGTACATTCATCATCAACGGTGCAGAGCGTGTAATCGTTACACAGCTTGTTCGTTCTCCCGGTATCTATTACGAGCAGAAGTTTGACAAGGTTGGTAAGAAGCTTGTTAATTCTACCGTAATTCCCAACCGCGGTGCATGGCTTGAATATGAGACAGATCCTAACGATGTGTTCTCAGTTCGTATAGACAGAACCCGTAAACTTCCCGTAACTGTTCTTATCAAGGCTATGGGTCTTGAAACAGAACCTGCAATTTTTGGCCTTTTCGGTGAAGATGAAAGACTCATCGCAACACTTGCAAAGGATACTACCAAAAATCGCGAGGAAGCACTTTTTGAAATCTATCGCAAGCTTCGTCCCGGTGAACCCCCGACGATTGAAAGTGCGACTACTCTTATCAACGGTCTTTTCTTTGATGCAAAGAGATATGACCTTGCAAAAGTAGGTAGATATAAGTACAACAAGAAACTCGCTATGGCAGCTCGACTTGAAGGACAGATTGCAGGCGAAAATATTGTTGATTCACAGACGGGTGAGCTTATCGTTCGCGAAGGCGACCGTATTGATAATGCAGCAGCACAGGCAATTGAGGACAAGGGTATCAACCGCGTTATGGTTGCTCTTGAAGGAAAGAAGGTTGTTGTGTTCTCAAACAATATGGTAGATCCTGAAAAGTATGCAGGCATCAGCCTTTACGACCTTACTCACGAAAAAGTTAAGAAGGACGTTCTTGACGCAATTCTTGAAGAAGCAGCAGGCGACATTGATGAAGTTAAGAAGCTTGCAGAAGAAAGAATTGACGAGCTCGTTCCCAAGCATATCATCATTGAGGATATGTTTGCTTCAATCAACTACTGCAGCAACATCTGTGACGGTATTGGCCAGATTGACGATATCGACCATCTCGGCAACCGTAGACTCAGAAGCGTTGGCGAACTTTTACAGAACCAGTTCCGTATCGGTATTTCCCGTATGGAACGTGGCGTAAGAGAAAGAATGAGCATTCAGGAGCTTGACATTGTTACTCCTCAGTCACTCATCAACATCCGCCCCGTAGTTGCTACTATTAAAGAATTCTTCGGTTCATCACAGCTTTCACAGTTCATGGACCAGAACAACCCCCTTGCAGAACTTACACATAAGAGAAGACTTTCAGCCCTCGGCCCCGGCGGACTTTCAAGAGACCGTGCAGGCTTCGACGTTCGAGACGTTCACTATTCACATTACGGCAGAATGTGTCCCATCGAAACTCCTGAAGGTCCCAACATCGGTCTTATTTCCTACCTTGCAACATTCGCAAGAATCAATGAATACGGCTTCATCGAAGCTCCTTTCAGAAAGATCGACAAGGAGACAGGCAGGGTTCTCGATGAAGTTGAATATATGACTGCTGACACGGAAGATGAGTTCATCGTTGCTCAGGCTAACGAAGCCCTCGATGAAAACAACTGCTTTGTCAGAGGAAAAATTACAGCCAGACACAGAGATGAATTCATCGAAATCGACCGTTCAAAGGTTGACTATATGGATATCTCACCCAAGATGGTTGTATCAGTTGCTACCGCAATGATC
>JAZNLD010000139.1:0-7054 GCA_045578925.1 Clostridia bacterium | reverse complement strand
GTGAAATAAAACCCGGTATGCGCATTCGCTTTATGGCAACAGGCGGCGAATTTGATGTTGTTGAAACAGGTTACCTTCATCCGAAATGTATGATGCCCGCCAAATCAATCAAAGCAGGTGAGGTTGGCTATATCGCAGCAAGCATCAAGACTGTTCGTGATACTCAGGTCGGTGATACTGTAACCGATGCTGAAAATCCTGCGAAAGAGCCGCTTGCAGGTTATAAGGATATTAACCCCATGGTTTACTGTGGTATTTATCCTGCCGATGGCGCAAAGTACGGTGACCTTCGTGATGCTCTTGAAAAATTACAGCTTAATGATGCTTCTCTTTCGTTTGAGGCTGAAACAAGTGCGGCACTCGGATTTGGTTTCCGTTGTGGTTTCCTCGGACTTTTGCATATGGAAATCATTCAGGAAAGACTTGAGAGAGAATTCAATCTTGACCTTGTTACAACAGCGCCCAGCGTTGTTTACAAGGTGCATAAGACAACGGGTGAAGAACTTTTTGTTTCCAATCCCACAAACCTTCCCGCTCCTGCAGAAATAGACTATATGGAAGAACCTTTCGTAAATGCACACATCTTTGTTCCGCAGGAATATGTAGGTGCAATTATGGAGCTTTGTCAGGACAGACGCGGTAACTACATTGGTATGACATACCTTGATGCCGAGCGTGCTGACCTGCATTACGAACTTCCGCTTAACGAAATTATATATGACTTCTTCGATGCTATTAAGAGCCGCAGCCGTGGTTATGCATCATTTGATTATGAAATGGGCGAATATGTAAAGAGTGACCTTGTAAAGCTTGATATCCTTTTAAATGGTGATGTGGTTGACGCTCTCAGCTTTATTGTACATTCTACGAAAAGCTATGCCCGTGGCAGAAGAATCGCAGAAAAGCTCAAGGAAACAATACCGCGTCAGCTTTTCGAAGTTCCGATTCAGGCGGCAATCGGTGGCAAGGTTATTGCGCGTGAAACAGTAAAAGCGATGCGTAAAGACGTACTTGCAAAATGTTACGGCGGTGATATTACCCGTAAGAAAAAGCTTCTTGAAAAACAGAAGGAAGGTAAGAAGAGAATGCGTCAGGTCGGCAGTGTTGAACTTCCGCAGGAGGCGTTTATGTCTGTTCTTAAACTCGACTGATATGATTTATATTCACATTCCGTTTTGTGTCAGAAAGTGTTTGTATTGCGATTTTTATTCACTTACTGATAAATCGCTCTATGAAAAGTATACTGACGCACTCATAGGCGAAATTGAAAGTATAAAGGGTACACAGACAGATACCGTATATATTGGTGGCGGAACACCTACCGCAATAGGAAATTATCTTCTTAAAATAGTGGACGCGGTGCGAGAGAATCTTGTTATTTCCGAAAACTGTGAATTTACTGTTGAGGCAAATCCAGGTACAGTGGATGAAAAAATCCTCACAGAACTTTATAGAAAAGGCGTTAATCGTATAAGTCTCGGCGCGCAGTCCTTTAACGATGGTGAGCTTCGTGCCTTGGGACGAATACACACCGCAAAAGAAATTTTTGAAAGTGTTGATGCCATTAAAAAAGCAGGTTTTACGAATTTCAGCCTTGATTTAATGCTTGCAACACCCCATCAGACTATGGACAGCCTTTCTTATTCGCTTTCGTGTATAGAAAAAATAAATCCCCCTCACGTATCGGCATACTCGCTGATTGTGGAGGAGGGAACACCTTTTTATGATATGGAGCTTTCACTTCCTGACGAGGATACTGAAAGAGAGATGTACTATCTTGCAGAAAAGTATCTTTCAGAAATGGGACTTGCGCGATACGAAATATCAAACTTTGCAAAAAAAGGTTTTGAAAGCCGTCATAACACAGGTTACTGGAAGGACGAGGAATATATAGGACTTGGCGCAGGTGCTCACTCCTATTTCGGCGGTGCACGTTACTGTAATGCATCGGATATACAATCTTATATAAAAGGGGAAGGAAGAAAGAAAGATTATACCCCTATTTCAAGTGAAGAAAGAAAGCTTGAACTTTTTATGCTCGGACTTCGTATGACGGACGGAGTAAGCTATAACGGTGAATTTCCTGAAAGGGTTAATCCTCTGGTGAAAGATGGTTTGCTTGAAATCAAGGATGGCAGACTGCGCCTTACTCCGCGTGGAACAGACTGCGCAAATTTAGTATTTATGGAGTTTTTGAATGACTAATCCAAGAGATTACGCCCTTTACCTTATAGAGTTCCGCGACAGAACCGAAAAGGAGCTTCGTGAAAAACTTTTTGGGAAAGAGTACGATGAAGAACAAATTGAAGACACGGTAGAATTCCTTAAAAGCTATGGGTACATTGATGATAAAAGATATGCATCACATTTTATAAGCGATGCGATAAACCTTAAAAAATGGGGTAAAATCAGAATCCGTACAGAGCTTTTGCGAAAAGGAATTGACCGCGAAATCGTAGAATTTGCGATAGAAGACGCTTTTTGTGAGCTGGATGAAGAGCGTCTTTTAAACGAAATGAAAAAAAGATTTTCCAATTCGGATTTTTCAAATATGAAAGAAAGAACAAGAATTTTTGGCTTCTTTATGCGTCGTGGATTTACATCTGACGAAATAAAGGGCGCAATGAATAAAATGAGTTCTTTTTGTGACATCATCAGCGACGATTGAGGGTGAGAAAGTGACAAAAATAGGTTTTGTATCGTTGGGCTGCAACAAAAACCTGTGCGATACAGAAAATATGATGGGGCTTCTGCTTGAAGACGGATTTGAAATTACACTTAATCCGGAAGAAGCGGAGGTTATAATAGTAAATACCTGTGGATTCATAGAAAGCGCCCAACAGGAAGCAATTGACACAATAATTGAAATGGCAGAGTATAAAAAGGAAAACTGCAAACTTCTTGTTGCATGCGGATGTCTTGCACAGCGATTTTGTGACGAAATCAGAAATGAGCTTCCCGAAGTAGATGTGATTGTAGGCACAACGGCTTTTGATGAGATCGTCAAGGCAGTTAAAAACGGACTTGAGGGCAAGCGCGAAACATATATATACGACATTGATAAGGATGTTCGTGAGAATTTACCCCGTGTACGCACAACGCCTCATTATACTGCATATCTTAAAATTGCAGAAGGGTGCGATAACAAATGCACCTATTGTGCAATTCCCTACATACGCGGTAAATACCGCAGCAGAAGGGAAGAAGATATACTTGCCGAGGCAAAGGCACTTGCCGATGACGGCGTGCGTGAAATCATCGTAGTTGCACAGGATACAACGCGCTATGGAATTGATTTGTACGGTGAAAAGAGAATTTCGCAGCTTCTTCATAAAATCTGTGAAATAGATGGCGTGGATTGGGTGCGAGTTCACTACTCATACCCCGAAGAAATAGACGAAGCTCTTATAAACACTATTCGCGATGAAAAAAAGATAGTAAAATATCTGGATATTCCGGTACAGCACGGGTCAAGCAGTGTGCTTCGCAGAATGGGACGAAAAACAACTCGTGAAAAGCTTGAGGAGCTGATTAAGACTCTGCGTCGTGAAATTCCCGGTGTAACACTACGTACAAGTATTATTACAGGTTTCCCCGGAGAAACGCGGGAGGAATTCCAGGAACTTTGTGAATTTCTGGAAACTGTTAAATTTGATCGTGTAGGCGTTTTTGCATACTCATGCGAAGACGGAACACCTGCAGCAAGGATGAAAGATCAGGTTCCTATGGAAATCCGTGAAGAACGCCGTGATATTGTAATGGAGCTTTCTCAGAGGATTTCTCTTTCGCGAAATGAAGAGATGATAGGAAAAACTATCACGGTTATGACCGAGGGCTTTGAAGATAATCTCTATTACGGCCGAAGCGGTGGAGAAAGTATTGAGATAGATCCAAAAATTTATTTTGGTGCGCATCGCGACCTCAATACCGGTGATTTTGTAGAAGTAGTAATTAAATCTGCCGATGTTTATGATTTATACGGCGAAGAAAACGAAAGGATGGAATGATTTATGAATTTACCTAACAAACTTACAATGGCAAGATGTATTATGATTCCGATTTTTATGGCACTTATACTCAAGGAGCTTTATATTGCTGCACTTGCAGTATTTGCAATAGCTTCGTTTACAGATTTTCTCGATGGCTATTTTGCAAGAAAGTATAACCTTGTTTCATCATTCGGAAAAATTATGGATCCGCTTGCAGATAAACTTCTTGCATTCAGTGCACTTCTTGCGTTTATTCAGCTTGACGTTGTTTCTGTATGGGCTCCCATTATCATTATTGCCCGTGAATTCTTTGTAACCAGTCTTCGTGTTGTTGCCGTTTCAAAGGGGAAGGTTATTGCTGCTTCCTGGTGGGGCAAGATAAAGACTAATGTTCAGCTTTTTGCAAGCATTTTTGCAATGCTCCTTTGCCACTTCGGCAAAATTGAGATTGCAGGAATCCTTATCTGGATTGCAGCTATCTTCACAGTAGCAAGCTGGGTTGCTTATATTTTTGAAAACATCTCTGTATTTAAGGATTGATTATAATGAATATGCGTATATGCGCGTATATTGACAAAGACGCAGTAATACATAATTTCAATTCAATAAAGAAAAATCTTTCTGAAAATGTGAAAATAATGCCCGTAATAAAGGCTGACGGATATGGCCACGGGGCTAGTCTTTTTGCAAAACTTCTTTGTGATAAATGCGATTATTTTGCAGTTGCTGTAATTGAGGAAGCTCTTTCGCTCAGGCGGGACGGTATAAAAAATCCTATACTTATCTTAGGTCGTATTTTCCCTGATGACATAGAAACAGCAATCAGCGAGAATATAACAATTACCGCTTTTACTTTTGAAGAGGCGCAGTGGGTGTCTGAAACTGCAGAAAAAGCAGGAAAGAGGGCGAAAATACATATTCCGATTGACACTGGTATGTCAAGAATCGGTTTTGTTCCAAGTGAAGAATATGCCGACGCAGTAAAAGAAATATCTCTTCTGCCCAATATTGAACTTGAGGGCGTTTTCACACACTTCTCAACGGCAGATGAAGAGGATAAGTCATTTACAAAAAAACAGGCAGAGCGATTTATGGAATTCAGAAAAATGCTTGAGGAGCGCGGTGTTGATATAAAAATTTATCACAGCGCAAACAGCGGAACAATTCTTCAGCATGAGAATTTCCATTTTGATATGGTTCGCCCCGGTATAATTCTTTACGGCTTGACTCCAAGCGGTTATCTTAAAGATAAGACACTTGACCTTAAACCTGTAATGGAGCTTACATCACACGTAGCTTTTGTAAAGGAAGTTAAAAAGGGTGAGAGTGTAAGCTATGGCAGAACATTTACTGCCGATAAGGATATGAAGATTGCTACAATCCCCGTAGGGTATGCCGATGGATATCCAAGACTCCTTTCAGGAAAGGGCAGGGTAATTATAAACGGCTCGTATGCACCTATTGTAGGCAGAATCTGTATGGATCAGTTTATGGTCGATGTTACACATATTGAAAATGTGAAGCTTGGCGATAAAGTAATCCTTATGGGTAGCGAAAACGGAACCAGTGTAACGGCAGACGAGATAGCACAGTTTGCACAGACAATAAATTACGAGATAGTTTGCGGAGTATCAAAACGCGTTCCGCGAATTGCTCTGGGAAGTGATTAATTGAAAGCGAAAACAGTATTTGTATGTAAAGAATGCGGAAACGAATCACCCAAATGGATGGGAAGATGCACCGCATGCGGAACATGGAACAGTATGATTGAAGAGGTTTTGGAAAAAACCTCTTCTGCTAAAATAAAAAAGAAAGTTTCTCCCGTACTGATAAAAGAAGTTTCTACTGAAGAAGGAGAGAGAAGGTGCGCAGGCAGCGGCGAGCTTGACCTTGAGGTTGGCGGCGGAATCGTAAAAGGTTCGCTTGTCCTTTGTGGTGGTGAACCGGGTATAGGTAAATCAACACTTCTGCTTCAGGTGGCAAAGCACGTATCAAACGATGGTAAGGTGCTCTATGTATCAGGCGAAGAATCGGATAAGCAGATTCGTCTTCGTGCCGAACGACTTGGTGCGATTTCAGATTCACTCTATGTCCTTAACGAAACAGACCTTGAATCAATACTCGATGCGATTGAGGTTATGAAACCGTCACTTGTAATAGCGGATTCTATACAGACTCTTTATTCGCAAAATCTTACATCTGCTCCGGGTAGCGTCGGTCAGGTAAGAGAATGCACACTTAAATTTATGGAGCTTGCTAAAAGTACAGGCACAACTGTATTTATAGTGGGTCACGTAACTAAAGAAGGCTCTATAGCAGGGCCACGTGTTCTTGAACATATGGTAGACTGCGTGCTATATTTTGAAGGCGAAAGACATCAAAGCTATCGCATAGTCCGTGCGGTGAAAAATCGTTTCGGCTCAACTAATGAAATCGGTGTATTTGAAATGACTGACAAGGGACTTAAAGATGTTCCCAATCCGTCACATATGCTTCTTTCAGGCCGTCCCGTAGACGCACCGGGAAGTGCTATAGTATGTTCGGTTGAGGGGACTCGTCCGATACTTGCAGAAATTCAGGCACTCGTTTCAAAAAGCAGCTTTGCAATGCCTAAAAGAATGGCGACAGGCGTTGATTTTAATCGTGTTTCACTTATAATGACAGTTCTTGAAAAAAGAATGGGACTTCACCTTGGTGACCACGATGCCTATGTAAATGTAACGGGCGGAATAAAACTTGACGAGTCGGCAACCGACCTTGCAGTGGCGTGTGCGATTGCATCAAGCTTCCGTGATGAACCACTTCCGCAGGATATGGCATTCTTCGGTGAAATAGGTCTTACGGGTGAAATCCGCACAGTAACGCAGGCATCACGAAGAATTGCCGAGGTGCAGAAAATGGGATTCAAGCGTTGTATGCTTCCGTTTGACTGCCTTGGAAGTATAGATAAATGTGACGGAATTGAGCTTATAGCAGTACGCTCACTTTCAGATGCACTTGGATATATCAGGGAGTGATAATATGGGTAAAACTGTCTTTATAACGGGTGCTTCCCGTGGAATAGG
>JAZNLD010000138.1:0-6138 GCA_045578925.1 Clostridia bacterium | reverse complement strand
TCTCCGATGACTAAAGTTAATCTCAAATGAATAAAATTCTTTGAGCCCTTACGCTATTTAATTTTCAAGGTTCAATGCTTGCCTCTCTCGAAGCGAGCTTGTTTATTATACATCGCCGTTTCGTGTTTGTCAACACTTTTTCTAAACTTTTTTTAGTTTTTTTGACGATTTATTTTTGTTGCCGTTGTTTTCGCGACAACGAAACATATAATACCACTGTTTCAATCAAATGTCAATACCTATTTTCAAAAAATTCCAAAAAGTTTTCAGGGGCGAATATCAGCATTATTCCCACATTGTTTTCAAATTATTCCACATGCCATACGCACATATGCGCACGCGTTATATATAATGAAGAAAACTCGCAGAAGCGGCTTGCGGAAGATGATTTTATCAAGAGATAAATTTTTTTCAAAAACTTCTTGACATAGACCCCTATTATGATTATAATTAGAGTGTTACTTTATGCAGAGCTTACTTTATGTAGGACTGCGAGAGGAGGGTTATGAAATGTCAGAGATCAGAGTTAAAGATAATGAATCTTTAGATAGCGCCCTGAGGAGATTTAAGCGCTCTTGTGCTAAGGCAGGCGTATTGTCCGAAGTCAGAAAAAGAGAGCATTATGAAAAGCCCAGCGTAAAACGTAAGAAGAAGTCTGAAGCTGCAAGAAAAAGAAAATTTAAGTAATTGATTTCGACAAACCCACATACACTTGTATGTGGGTTATGTTTTTGGCACGCAAATAAAGCAGCACCGACCGTTTATCGGATTTTAATTCATATTTCTATTGCGGAGTTATTACCGAGGGTTTATCAGTGTAGGTAAAAATCCGTATGGCATACGGATTTTTTATTTTGTTCCGATAAACTACGAACAAATTTCCCCTCTCGACGTACCTATGTACGCCTTCGGGTGACCCACGGCAAGCCGTGGTGAAATTTGTCCGTTCTGCACTACTTTCTTTGTGTGCATTAGGAGGTATTTGTATGTATATAAGAAGACTTCTTGACGACGAGTACGAAGATGTAGTAAAATTGATTACACAAACGGTGCACACGGTCTGCGTAGATGATTACACCAAGGAAGAGCTTGACGCGTGGGCACCCGAAAATTTTGATATAAGGAAATTTAAAAACAACATTTACGGTTGCTATAACCTTGTGGCGTTTGAAAAAGGGAAGCTTGTAGGGTTTTTAAGTGTCACGGTAGATGGTTACATAAACAGATTATACACACACAAGGATTATCTGCGTCGCGGTGTTGCCTCTTCCCTTTATAACAAGGCAGAAGAATGGGCAAAAGGATACGGCATACGCGAGCTTGTGCTTGATTCAAGCAAAACAGCCGAGGGGTTTTACCTTAAAATGGGATTTACCAAATCGGGGATCAGCGTAATGGAGCACGGCAACATAGTTTTCCGTAACAGTGTAATGAAGAAAAAACTCGATTGAGAGGTGTAGTACATATGGTAAAGTTCAACAATGACTGGGACAATAAAATAGGCGGCGAATTCAACAAGGAATATTATATGAAGCTTCGTATGTTTTTAAAGGAAGAGTATGCGGCGCACACCGTATACCCCGATATGTATGAACTGTTTTCGGCGCTTCGCGAAACACCTTTTTCAAAAGTAAAGGTTGTCATTTTAGGGCAGGACCCATACCACGAACCTAACCAGGCACATGGAATGGCATTTTCAGTAAAGCCCGGTGTTCAGATTCCGCCCTCTCTCCTTAATATGTATAAGGAAATAAAGGCAGAGTTCGGATATGAAATTCCCAAAACAGGTTATCTCATGAAATGGGCGCAGCAGGGTGTACTTCTTTTAAACACCGTTCTCACCGTAAGAGGTGGCGAAGCAAACAGCCACCATGGTAAGGGCTGGGAACTTTTCACAGACGAGATTATCCGTCAGCTCAATGCCCGCAAAGAACCTGTTGTGTTTATGCTGTGGGGCAATAATGCAAGACGCAAAAAGGAGCTTATAACAAATCCCAACCATTATGTTTTAGAGGCGGCACATCCGAGTCCGCTTTCAGCCTCACGCGGGTTTATGGGATGCGGTCATTTCAGAAAAGCAAACGAAATTTTAATATCAAATCTTATGTCTCCGATTGATTGGAAGATTGAGGATTAAAAAGAAACGTGCCGATTCACCCATTCCGCTCTTTGGCCTACATTCAAACCGGCAAAGGCTTCTCGCGAACACACGCAAGTTCCAATCTGATAAAAAGCAGGGGATTCCGCACTGATGTGGAGTCCTCTTTTATTGACTTTTAATTTTCGGGATGATATAATTTAATATCAGAAAGGGATGACCACTATGTACAATCCAAAATCAATGGTTGCGGAAGAATTCATAAGCGATGAAGAAATCCGCGCCACACTTAAATATGCAGAAGAAAACAAAAATAACATCGAGCTTATTGATGCGATATTAGATAAGGCAAGGCCGCGGAAAAAAGGTACAGAGACTTATTGTCAGGGACTTAACCACAGAGAAGCATCGGTACTCCTTGCGTGTGATATTCCTGAGAAAATAGAGGAAATGTATGCCCTTGCCGAAGAAATCAAGAAGGCGTTTTACGGTAACAGAATCGTTATGTTTGCTCCGCTTTACCTTTCAAACTACTGTGTAAACGGATGCGTATACTGTCCGTACCATCACCAGAACATGCATATTGCCCGCAAGAAGCTGACGCAAGAAGAAATAAAGCGTGAGGTTATTGCGCTTCAGGATATGGGGCACAAGCGTCTTGCGATTGAATCGGGCGAAGACCCTGTAAATAATCCAATTGAGTATATATTGGAATCAATTAACACCATTTATTCAATCAAGCATAAAAATGGTGCTATCCGCAGAGTTAATGTAAACATCGCCGCGACAACGGTTGAAAATTACAGAAAGCTCAAAGATGCAGGCATTGGCACGGATATTCTTTTCCAGGAAACATATCACAAGGAGAGTTATGAAAATCTCCACCCGACAGGTCCCAAGCACAATTACGCATATCACACCGAAGCGATGGACCGAGCGATGCAGGGTGGCATTGATGATGTTGGACTGGGTGTTCTTTTCGGGCTTGAGCTTTATAAGTATGAGTTTGCAGGACTTCTGATGCACGCTGAACATCTCGAAGCAGTGCATGGAGTTGGGCCGCATACAATAAGCGTTCCGAGAATCAAGAGAGCAGACGATATTGATCCCAATGTTTTTGACAACGGTATTGATGACGAAACATTCGCAAAGATTTGCGCACTTATAAGAATTTCCACTCCATACACGGGAATGATTATTTCCACACGCGAAAGTCAGGCGGTAAGAGAAAGGGTGCTAAAGCTTGGCGTTTCACAGATAAGCGGTGCTTCAAGAACATCAGTAGGCGGATACACAGAAGAAGAGCGCCCGCACGACAGCGAACAGTTTGATGTTTCCGATACAAGAACTCTTGATGAAGTTGTAAAGTGGCTTATGGAGCTTGGGTTTATCCCTTCTTTCTGTACTGCGTGCTACCGCGAAGGCAGAACGGGTGACAGATTTATGTCACTTTGTAAATCGGGACAGATTCAGAACTGTTGTCATCCGAATGCACTTATGACACTTAAGGAGTTTCTGATGGATTATGCTTCCGAAGACACAAAGAAAATCGGTGAAGCACTTATTCAGGCAGAGCTTGAAAATATCCCCAAAGAAAAGGTTAAAGAGGTTTGCAAAGCAAATCTTGAAAACATACAAAACGGAATACGCGATTTCAGATTCTAAAGCTTGGAACTTTATATGTAAAACGCAAAACGGAGTGTGAATTCACACTCCGTTTTGTTATGTAGATTTTTAGTCGTCGATTGAATTGTCTGTTGCCTTATCAAAGATTGCTTCAACTTCTGCAGAAGGCTTCTTGTCAACAAGAGTAAATACTACTGCAAAAACTGCACCAATGATAAAACCGGGGATAATTTCGTAGATGCCTGTGATAGCTGAAAGTGTAGCGCCTGCCGATACAGGAAGCCAGAGCCAGAGCATATCCACAAGCGCACCTGAAATAATGCCGGCTACTGCGCCCTTGTATGTAAAGCGCTTCCAGAAAAGTGAAAGGAGAACTACGGGTCCAAACGCCGCGCCGAAGATTCCCCATGCATTTTCAACGAGATCCATAATAGCCTGTGCTGCAGAGCCCTTACTGCTTGCGATAAAGTAAGCTATAACAGCAATCGCAAGAACAATGATACGGCTTACCCAGAGAATTTCCTTATTTGATGCATTCTTTCTCATAAGAGGCTTGTAGAGGTCGCTTGTGAATGAAGATGCCGCAACAAGAAGCTGTGAATCAGCAGTTGACATTGAAGCTGCGATGATAGCTGCGAGAAGAAGACCTGCGATGAATGCAGGGAACACATCACGAGCAAGCTCAACAAAAATAAGTTTCTGATTGCCTTCAAGAAGGAGTTTCTGTGAAAGGTCAATACCTGCGTTAACGCCGTTTGAGTAAACGAACATTCTGCCGAAGTATGCAATCACGATAGTTGCCGCAAGTGAAAGAACTACCCAGATGATTGCAACAGTTGCGCTCTTCTTAACCATTGAAGGCTTTTCAATAGCCATAAATCTTACAATGATATGGGGCATACCAAAGTAACCAAGGCCCCAACCAAGACCTGAAAGTATTTCTTTCCAGCTTGCGCTGAAGAAAGTAGCAACGAATTCAAAGTTTTCGCCGTTAGGCCCTGTATAAACCGTTGTAAGACCTGCAGGATCAAGATCTCTTGTAACACCTACAACAATAGGAACAATCAAAAGTGCCGCAAGCATAAGAAGACCCTGGAAGAAGTCTGTCCAGCAAACTGCATTGAAGCCACCGAGGAATGTATATATTACAACGATTACTGCAAATATAATCATCGCTGTTGATGCACTAAGCTGAGGAACAAGTGTTGTAAACACGCCTGCGCCTGCAACGAATGCTGATGCAACATAGATTGTGAAGCAGATAAGGAATACTACTGCACAGATGATACTAACAGTATGACTTTTTGAAGCGAAGCGGTTTGAAAGTTACTGCGGAAGTTTATTCGCATCGCCCGAAGCCTTTGAAAACTTACGAAGTCTTTTTGCAACAAGAATCCTGTTAAGTGCTGTACCGATCGCAAGACCGATACCAATCCACGCCTGACCGAAACCGAATGCAAGAATACTTCCGGGAAGCCCCATAAGAAGCCACGCACTCATATCAGATGCCTGAGCACTCATAGCAGTAACCCAAGGGCCCATCGCTCTACCACCGAGGAAGTAGTCTTTTTCGTTGACATCTTTCTTTTTTGATTTGAAGTAGAAATAGATACCTATTGTAAGCATCATAACAAAATACAATGAAAATGCTAAAATATCCATTATTTCATCTCCTTTTTCTATTTGATTATAAATTTCTTACTATTTTATCACAATCAGAGAAATTTTACAAGTAATTTATTTCTGACCGCTTTTATGCTCCATAAAGTCCTTGTAAAGATAAAGTGAACCGCATATAAGAATTATGTTTTCCTCTTTGAGTGCAAGCGCATAAGCCTCACCTACGGATTCGCATGGGGTAGCAGAAAACCCAAATACTTCAAACTTTTCAGCAAGTTCGAAAATGTGCTCCTTGGAATCATAGTGATATACATTGTCACTAAGCTTCTCATCAGGTCTTACCTCTGTGGCATTTACCTGTATAACCATATCTCTTAAATCATCTGCCACTTGTTCTCCATTATCAGGGACTAACAAAATTTCATGGATTGATGAAGGTAAAATATAAAAGTCTCCTCCAAGTCTTTCTGCTGCCTGATCCATAAATTCCTGATATGCCAATACTCCAGCACCGGCATTTTTATCAGGAACTGATGCAACATACATCATTTCTTCTGTCTGCTCAGGAATTCCCATCATTTCAAACACTTCAGGTCCCATCATTTCTCTCATAACCTCATTCATTCCCTGAATTATAGCCGGTCTAATTTCAGGTGCATTTTCCAATGCATCCGCTCTAAGCAGCTCATGTGTAACTTCCATTCGATCAATCATGTCATTAGTTACTAAGATTGAGGCTCTACCATCTTCATTGCTTTCCAGAACAAATCGATATACAACTGCCATATCTTCCA
>JAZNLD010000137.1:0-11437 GCA_045578925.1 Clostridia bacterium | reverse complement strand
CGAAAAAGTCGGTCAACCGCAAGCAAGATTAAATATATGAAAATTTTGTAGGGGTTGGCAATTCTAAACGAACCGACAAAAATAAAACAGATTTTATTAGTCAAGCGAATATAAAAGCCTTGAAAACGGAGGTTTTCAGGGCTTTTTGCTTGCTTCTGTCCAAGGCATTCTCTACCGTACCCTCGTACGCCGACGAGCTTGCCTTGAACAGATTTACCTTTCTTTTTTCCTCGTGTGCCAGCGCGTCGATAGGGTTATCGAGACGCTGAGAGTGTGCATTTTGCACGCTTCTTTTTTACCGTATAGGAATTTGCGTATTTTTTCGCGAGTGGCACTTGTCTGTTTAAATTCTGGCCAGGACGCGAAATGGGTGAAGCGGCACGCTTCTTTTTTGTTGCAAGAAAAAGAATTAAGTGGTAGAATATAATTAAAACAGTCGTTTTGTTCAATAGCTTATTTTAAAAATCAAGAGGTAGATAGTATGATTAAAATGTCTGAATTTGGTTTTATGCCTGAGAATGATGGAGTAACAAATTCAAAGTCTCTGCAAGCGGCAGTTGACTTGGGTGGAGATATTTATATCGATCTCCCCGGAGTTTATAACCTGGCTGATTGTGTAACGATTGGAAGCGATACTGCTCTTTATTTTTGTGAGGGTAGTTATATAAACAGACACAACGATCTATAATTCTGCACAGTTTTATTGAAAACAAAAGTTTTTTATTTGAAAAAGAATTTCCTTTGTGATAGAATAATTACCTACAATTCGCTAAAGGAAAAACAGGAAAGAGGAAAAGATATGGATTTAAATAGATTTTCTCAGGAAAAATATGAGGAAATTTTAAAACTTCTTCGTGAATTGTGTGTAATTCCCGCACCGTCATATTTTGAAGATGAAAGGGCGGCGTATGTTTTAAAATATCTTAAGGATTGCGGAATTGAAAACGCTTACATAGATGAAGCTAAAAATGTCATCTGCACCCTTGGAAAGCCCAGCGACAAGATTATTGTTTTTATGGCACATACCGACACCGTTTTCCCGATGGAAACACCCCTTGACTATGTGGATGATGGTGAAAAAATCCATTGTCCCGGAGTAGGAGACGATACTGCAAGCCTTGCGGTTATGCTTGTTTGTATCAAATATATGGTACAGCAGGGTATAGTTCCTGAAAGGACACTTATGTTTGTAGCAAATTCCTGTGAAGAAGGTCTTGGTAATCTTAATGGCTGCCGCCTTATTTTCAAGGATTTCGGCGACAAAGTCGAGTATCTTTATTCGTTTGACTCCCTTGCAGATGATGTAACAAATCAGAGCGTCGGCTCGCACCGCTACAAGATAACTGCCATAACTGAGGGCGGACATTCATTCGGTGCATTCGGCAATCGTAACGCAATAAATGTCCTTGCAGGGATAATAAGCAGAATATATGAAATAGAAGTTCCAAAAGCAGCAAACAGTACCACCACTTATAATGTCGGCACTATTGAGGGTGGAACGAGTGTAAATACAATAGCACAGAATGCATCTATGCTTTGCGAATATCGTTCAAACAATGTGGATTGTCTTTCAATTATGGAAGAAAAATTCAAAAAGATTTTTGAAGACGCGAAAGAAAAATGTCTTGAACTGAAGGTTGAACTTGTCGGTGACAGACCTTGTATGAGCAACGATATGGATTTTGATACATTGCAGACAATAGTAGATCGTGCTATAGATATTCAATCAAGACATTTTTGTGTCGAGGTAACTGCGACACCCGAATCGACGGATTGTAATATTCCTCATTCAATGGGAATTCCTGCAGTTGCTCTGGCGGTATATAACGGTGGTGGCACGCATACCCGTGAGGAGTGGATATACAAGGAAAGCCTTAAACCGGGACTGAGAGTAGCTATGGAGCTTATTTTAACCGAAGGAGGACTGCTATAATGAAATTCACAGCAGTAGGAGATACAGTAATACAGCGAGTGCTTACACAGTACAGCGGCATTGACGCTGTACGTGACTATATAAATCAAGGCGATGTAAGGTTTTTCAACCTTGAAACAACTGTAAACAAGGATTGCTATGCAAACTATTTCAGCGGTGGCACATGGCTTCGCACAGATAAAAAGACTTTTGAGTCTTTAGCGCTTTTTAATTTCAATATGACAACGGCGGCAAACAATCATTGTATGGACTATGGTCACGAAGGTCTTTTGCAGACAATCGGACATATGGAAGACAACGGTTACATCCATGCAGGCTGTGGCAGAAATTTAAGAGAAGCTTCATCACCGAAATATCTCGACCTTCCGCAGGGGAGAGTTGCGCTTATCGCGTGCAGTACAAGCTTTGCTCCCGGCGGACTTGCAGGCGAGCAGTCACGGCTCTTGCCCGGAAGACCCGGCATAAACGGACTCAGAGTTAAAACAACAGTGCTTGTTGAAAAGGAAGATATTGAAGCAGTCAAAAAAATTGCCTCAAAAACAAATATAAATATTGCTATGGAGGGCGAAATCAGGGCAGGATATATGCCTCCTTTACCTGATGGCGTGTGCATCCTTGATGAAATGCGCTTTGAACAGTCCGATACACCCGGAATAAAGTGCGAAATTGACAAATCCGATATGGAACGAATAGAAAAAGCAATTGAAGAAGCGGCATTCTTTGCGGATTATGTAGTTGTTTCTTTCCATTCCCACGACGAGCATTTTGCAGAGGAGCATATTCCTGCAAAGTATGTGGAGCAGTTTGCCCGCAGATGTATTGATTGTGGCGCACACGCATTTATTGGCCACGGTCCGCATCTTTTAAGACCGTTCGAGCTCTATAATGAAAGACCTATATTCTATTCGCTTGGCGACTTTTTGCTTCAGCTTGAAAACTGTGAACTTGCTCCCGAGGATTTTTATTCAAAATACAACCTCACTTCAGACAACACTATGTACGAGTTGTTCAAGGTGCGTACCAAAAACTTTACCTGTGGACTTCAGCGAAAACAGGTTATGATGGAATCGGTTATTCCTTTCTTTGAAATGGAGGACGGAAAGCTGAAATCTCTTG
Organism: Clostridia bacterium; assembly: GCA_045578925.1. GTDB lineage: Bacteria > Bacillota > Clostridia > UMGS1883 > UMGS1883 > UMGS1883. Next base: position 8,388 of record JAZNLD010000137.1, on the reverse strand, counting down.
AGGTTATGCCCATTGAACTGGGATTTGGAATGAGCCATTCAAAAATCGGACTTCCGAGAGTTGCAACAGACGACAGCATTCTTAAGAGATTTGTTGAAATGTCAGAGCCTTACGGCTCAAAATTCGAAATCAAAGGAAACCGAGCAAAGCTTGTGCTTTGATAAAAATAAAGTATGACACGATAAAAGGAAAAACGAATGAGTATTTTAAATGTTGAAAACGTAACACACGGCTTTGGAGGTCGTGAAATATTGGATAACGCATCGTTCCGCCTTCTCAAGGGCGAACACATCGGTCTTGTTGGCGCAAACGGAGAAGGAAAATCTACTTTCCTCAATATAATCACGGGCAAGCTTTCTCCCGATTCGGGTAAGGTTGAGTGGTGTAAGCATATAACAACGGGATACCTTGACCAGTATTCAACTCTTGAAAAGGGCAAGACAATCCGCGACGTATTGCGTGATGCTTTCAAGCACCTTTCGGACCTTGAGGCAGAAATGCTCGCAATGTACGAGAAAATGGCAGATGCATCCGACGACGAAGTTGCCGAAATGATGGAGGATGTAGGCGATATTCAGGATATTCTCGACACTTCGGGTTACTATATCATAGATTCAAAAATAAACGAGTGTGCAAACGGTCTCGGACTAAATGAAATCGGTCTTGACCGCGACGTTACCGAGCTTTCAGGCGGTCAGCGTGCGAAGGTTCTCCTTGCAAAGCTCCTTCTTGAGAACCCGATGATTCTCATCCTTGACGAGCCTACGAACTTCCTTGATGAAAACCACATCACCTGGCTCAAGAGCTTCCTGCAGGAATATGAAAATGCGTTTATTCTCGTATCGCACGATATTCCTTTCCTGAACGATGTTGTAAACGTAATCTATCACATAGAAAACTGCGTGCTGACTCGCTACAAGGGCGATTACAACGACTTTATGCGTATGTATGAGCTGAGAAAAAGACAGATTGAGCAGGCATATAATAAACAGCAGAAAGAAATCGCCGACCTTGAAGAATTTGTTGCGAAGAATAAGGCGCGTGCCGCAACTGCCACACTTGCAAGGTCAAGACAACGTCAGCTTGATAAAATGGATATAATAACCCTCGCTCCCGAAAAGGTGAAACCCACATTTGCATTTAAAACTGCACGTACAACGGGTAAAGTGGTAATTGAGGCAAAAGACCTTGTTCTCGGCTATAACGAGCCGCTTACAAGCCCCATAAACCTCATCGTTGAGCGCAACAAGAAAATTGCGGTCAAGGGTACTAACGGTATAGGAAAATCAACGCTGATGAAAACGCTTCTTGGCATTATCCCTCCCTATGAAGGAACGGTCAGCCGTGATCAGTTCGTTCAGGAAGGCTATTTTGAACAGGAAGAAGTTTCAAGTGATAAAACCGCCCTTGCAGAAATATGGGACGAATATCCTGCTATGACTAATGCCGAAGTAAGAGCAGCACTTGCCAAGTGCGGACTTACTACAGAACATATAACATCGCAGATGAAGGTTCTCTCAGGTGGAGAGAATGCCAAGGTGCGTCTTTGCAGGCTTATGCTCCGCGAAGTAAATCTCCTCGTGCTTGACGAACCGACAAACCATCTTGATGTTATGGCAAAGGACGAGCTTAAAAGAGCCGTTTCCGAGTTCCGCGGAACAGTGCTTCTCGTAAGCCATGAGCCCGAATTCTATGAAGGCGTAGTAGACGAAATCATAAACCTTGAAAACGTGTCCAATAAATGCATATAACACAAAGCACGCAACCTACTTAGGCTGCGTGCTTTTGTATCGTATGGGAAATTGCGTAATTTTTCGCGAGCAACATTTGTCAGCTTGAATTTTGGTTAGGACTCTAAGTGGGTGAAGCGGCACGCTTCTTAACCCATATAGTCCTCAATGAATTTTATGACATCATCAACCGTTTCAAATTCGATTCCCTCTTCCAGACTTTCCCGATCTTCTTTTGGAAGCAGATTTACTGCAATTTCGTACTCGCTGTGAATATGCTCGTCCCCGTTTGAATATTTTATAAACAGAGAAACTTTGTTCTCGTTTTCCCTTAAAATATAAGTTTCTTTTAATAGCTCGGCAAGTTTTTCTGTGTCGACACCAATATTTTTACGCAGAATATCAGAATCCTTGGCTTTTGCTTCTGCCGTTATCGGCTGAATATCCTTTTTGCTAATCTTTGAAACGCCGTAAACATATCCTGCCATTGAAAAAACAAATACGAAAACAAAAATCCCCGTATAAAACAGAAAAGACCTGAATTTCATAATAATTCTTCACCGCCTGAAATATTACTCTGTTTTTTATTTATTATGCCTGATCTGACACTTATTATTCAAAAAATGATTTAATTGCTTTCAGATTGGTTTTTGTGTTAATGCTGTGTAAAAATAGTAAGATGCGGAAGGAACAACCATTTTTAACGCAGTCATACGCCAAAATCACTATTTTCGGACAAATAATCCCTATAACCAACCCGCTTTGTAACACTTTTTTAATTCTTTAATGATATACTCTAATATATATTGGCGTAAACTGATTAAATTTTTCTACAGGAGGTGCGCTTTTATGACTAAAAAGAAGGCAAAGCGCAAAGCTAAAAAGAAATTTATAAAAAGATTTTTCGCAGGTGTAGGGATATTTTTTCTTATACTTATGCTTGCTGTAATAGGTGTAGTTGTCGGTACTCTCATCGGATTTGTTGAAGATGCAGGGATTATTGACGTGAGTAATATGCGACTTAATCTTACATCTATTGTATATGTACAGGATTCTGAAACCGGTGAAATGGTTGAGTATGAACAGCTTTACGACACAGAAAATCGTATCTGGGTATCAAGCAAGGAAATCCCTGACCATCTCAAAGATGCTTTCGTCGCAATTGAGGACGAGCGTTTCTATTCTCACAGCGGTATTGATATAAAGCGATTCGCGGGAGCAGTAATGGAATATGTCACCAAGAAAAGTAACGCAAGCTATGGTGGTAGTACTATTACTCAGCAGCTTATCAAAAACCTTACTCACGATGACGAATATTCAATTAAGAGAAAAATCAAGGAAGTTTATCGTGCATTCAACCTTGAAAGACAGCTTTCAAAGGAAGAAATCCTTGAATATTACCTTAATACAATTTATCTTAGCCAGAACTGTAATGGCGTGCAGAGTGCGTCTATGAAATATTTCGGCAAGGATGTTTCCGAGCTTACTCTTGCAGAATGTGCTACAATCGCCGGAATAACACAGTATCCGACAAAGTATGATCCGCTTATAAATCCTGAAAATAATAAGCAGAGACAGCTCGTTATTCTCAAGAAAATGTATGACCTCGGATTTGTTTCTGAAAAAGAATATAACGAAGCAAAGGATGAAGAACTTAAATTTGCAAAGGTAATTTCAGAAGATGAAAAGGAATTCCACAGCTATTTCACAGACGCAGTGATTGATCAGGTCGTGGAAGACCTTATGGAACAATACAAGTATACTAAGCAGTATGCTCAGCAGGTTCTCTATAATGGCGGACTTCAGATATATCTTTCCATGGATCAGAAAATCCAGAAGCAAATGGACGCTGTATACAACGACCCCAGCGCGTTCCAGAGAGCAGCAGGTGAAGTTCAGCCTCAGTCTTCAATGGTAATTATGGACCCCTACACAGGTCTTGTAAAGGCACTCTGCGGCGGTAGAGGGGAAAAGGAAGGTAACCGTACACTGAACCGCGCAACACAGACTCTCCGTCAACCCGGTTCTACAATAAAGCCGATTTCTGTTTACGGCCCTGCAGTTGAGTATGGTCTTGTAACACCCGGATCAATCGTAAATGATGCTCCCATAAAGTTCGGAAACTGGTCACCCAGAAACGACGACCGTTCATTCCGCGGCAGAATTACTGTTGCAACAGCGCTTCGCGGTTCAAGAAATGTTCCCGCGGTAAAGATTTGTGATTATCTTACTGCCCGCGCATCATTTGATTTCATGCAGAAAAATCTTCATTTTGACACACTCGTTGATTATCGTGAAGATGGCGAGGATGCTTTCACTGACGTGTCACTTGCACCCATCGCTTTAGGCGGTCTTACCGATGGTGTAAGAGTTATTGATATGTGTGCAGCATACTGCGTATTCCCCAACGGAGGAAGATATATCAAACCTTCTCTTTATACCAAGGTACTTGATTCTGAAGGCAAGGTTGTTCTGGAGCACGATACAGAAGGGCAGATTGCAATCAGCCAGACAACTTCAAAAGATATGGTTTCAATGCTTACAAGTGCTGTAGAAGGTGGTACAGGTACAGCTGCAAGAATTTCAGGTATGCGTGTTGCAGGTAAGACAGGTACAACATCAAGCAACCGTGACAGATGGTTTGTCGGCTTCACACCTTACTATGTAGGCGCGGTTTGGTTTGGGTATGACAAGCCTGCTACACTTCGTGGGTTCTCACCCAACCCCGCAGCAGTTGCGTGGAGGAAAGTTATGGCACCTATCCACGAAGGCCTTGAAAACAAACCATTCTTCAGCGATATGGATAGCGACAAGGTTTCAATTATGGTTTGTGAAGACAGCGGATTGCGTGCAACACCTGCTTGTAAAAGTCTTGTTGGCAAGATGTATGACAGCAAAAAAGTTCCCAAGGATCGTTGTAAAGACCATCCGTATGAATTCAACAAGAATAATCTTTCAGGTGGCGACAGTGTTGTTACCAAGAAAAAGACAGTAATGGGAACAGTAGAAGGCGATGCATCGTCGTGGAATGATGACTTTGATGCGCCTGCCGGATCCGGAACAGACAATCCTACAGGAGAAACAGACGAACCCATCATTGATGGGCCCATTATTGATGAACCCGTTATTGATGATTATGGACATTCAGGCAGTTCGATATCAGACTATATGGGAGACCCGTATACTCCGGAAGTTTCAGCCCCGACACCCTCTGTCCCACCGGTAGAGACAGTACCAGCGGAGCCGGTTCCTGAAGTTTCGGAAAATATAGGATTTGTAGAAGGTGAATAAAATGGAATATAAAGAGTATATGGTTAAAAGAAAAAAAGGGGTAAAAGAGCTTTTGCTTTCTATTCTGATTTATATAGCGGCTCTTATACTTTCACTCCTCGTTATAATGTATCTTCCCCAAATGGGCGGTTTAGGGCTTCTTATCGTTGTGGGATGCTTCTACGGTGGGTACAAGCTTGCTGCATCATTCAATCGTGAGTTTGAATACATCGTTACTGAAGATTCTGTAGATGTTGATGTTATATACAATGCATCACGCAGAAAAAGACTCATCTCTTTTTCTATAAAAAATGCTGAAATCATAGCTCCTATCGAAAACGATGAGTATAAATATTTCTTAAACAGAGATTATAAGGAAATTGATGCGACCACTCACCGCAAAGATGCAAAAGTATATTTTGCAGCGGTTGAAAAGAAGGGCAAATTCCTGGTAAAGCTTGAATTACCGGAAGAGGCACTTTTGCACCTTCGCAAATTTGCTCCGTCAAAGGTTGTTATAGGCTGATTCCTTTTTTGAAAATAAGGAGCTGAAAATATGTTGTTTTTATCAGTTGATATGATAAAGGAAGCAGAAATCCGCGCGATGGAAAATTCATCCGCGATGCATCTTATAGAGAACGCCGCCAAGGCCTGCTTCGACGAGATAAAAGAATATAATTCGGTAAGAGTTTATTGTGGAAAAGGACAAAATGGCAGTGACGGTTACGCCACTGCCATTTTGCTAAAAAAACACGGAAAGCGCGTTGAAATTGTTCAGGTTATGGAGCCTGCTACTGAAGAGTGTAAAATTCTTTCAAGGAAAGCTATTGATGAAGAAATACCCGTACTTCCTACAGTTTCTTTTCCGACTGAACAGTTTGACTGTGTTCTTGACGCCATCTTCGGCATAGGAATAAAGGGTGCCGTTTCAGATGAAAACATCATCCGTGCAATAGATATGATAAATGCTTCCGATTCGTACAAAGTTTCGTGCGATGTCCCCAGCGGAATGGATGCCGACACAGGCAGTGCTGTGGGAGTATGCGTGAAAGCGGATAAAACTATAACTTTTACCGCTCCGAAACAGGGTATGCTTTTCAATGAAAGCGTGGATTTGTGCGGCGAAATAGTGATAGCTGAGGTTGGAATCCCCGTAGATTACAACAATATCACTAAGTCTACCTGCGTTCCGCTTACTGACAAGCTTGTAAAAACAATTCTGCCCTCACGCAGCAGATACAGCCATAAAGGTTCTTTCGGCACAGCAGTAATAATTGCCGGCAGTCAGACTATGTCAGGTGCGGCGGCAATGGCGGCTATGTCAGCCCTCAGAAGCGGTTGCGGTCTTGTAAAGATTCTTGCACCTGCACCAATCTGCGGTATATTGAATATACTGGTAAAGGAAGCGATAGTAATTCCCATGCCCCATCAGAACGGGGTTATGCTTCCGAAACTTACGGACGATGCTCTTTACGCCATAAGAACGGCGGGAAGCGTACTTGTCGGTTGCGGTATGGGAAAAGGCAACCACGCCGAGCTTATTGAAAATATATTAAGCAGCGCATCCTGTCCCGTAATTATCGATGCAGACGGAATAAATGCCCTTGCAAAACGTATGGACATAATTAAAAACAAAAATGTACTTCTCACTCCTCATGTCAAGGAATTTTCCCGTATCAGCGGATATACAGTAGCTGAAATAGAGGAAAAAAGAATTGAAATTGCCGATAAATTCGCGCGTGAGACAGGAGTGAACCTGCTTCTTAAAGGGTCTCGTACAGTCATTACATACGGGGGAAGCAATAAATATATTTCCCATATTTCAACAAGTGCACTTGCAAAAGCAGGTAGCGGAGATGTGCTTGCAGGAATAATTGTATCATTAGCATCGCAGGGGCTTTCCCTCACCGACAGCGCCGCGGCAGGATGCTATATCCATGCGCGAAGCGGACTTCTTTGCGAAAAGGAAATCGGTGCGTACGGCGTAACAGCAGACGATATAATAAGAAAAATTCCTGCCGCATTCAAGGAAATAAAGTAAATTACGGATAAAAATGTATCAAATGTGAGCTATGTGTGCATAATGAAAGTGTAGATTGGCGCTTTGTTTCGGCTACATAATAAAGTGGAAGAACTTACATTTGACCTGCCAAGGATAGTTGTTGTATAATGAATTTATCATTTATTATTGGGGGCATGTCAGATGGAAAAAAAAGCGCAGCGCAGAATATCTGTCACATTGCCCGATTTCTTGGTTGAGGAGACGGACACAATCGCCTCGTCACTTAATCGGTCACGAAGTGAACTTGTTGCACTGGCAGTAAAGAGTTATATAAACGAATATAAGAAAATTGAACAGAAGGAACAAATGAAAAAGGGATATTTGGAAATGGGCAGAATAAATCTTACTCTTGCCGAAAATTCCCTGTTATCCGATGAAAGCGCGTGTAAAATCTACGAGGATTTTTTATCGGAGAGTGAATAATTTGTTAGTTAAACGCGGTGACATTTTTTATGCCGATTTAAGCCCTGTCATTGGTTCGGAACAGGGTGGGGTAAGGCCCGTACTCGTTGTACAGAACGATGTTGGGAACAAATACAGTCCCACCGTAATTGCAGCAGCGATAACGAGCAAAATAAATAAGGCCAAACTCCCGACGCATATTGAAATCGATGCACAGCAGTACGGACTTTCGCGCGACAGCGTGATACTCCTGGAACAGGTGCGAACAATTGATAAACAGCGTCTTCGTGAAAAAATCGGCAAACTTGATGAACTGCAAATGATAAAAGTCAACGATGCAATCTCGGTGAGTTTTGGTCTCGTTGGTAATTGAAAGGATGATTACTGATGAAAAAAAGAATAGCAATAGTTCTCTGTGCACTTGTCGTGCTTTTTGTTGTGGGTTCATACGCAGCCCAGCCCGGTACTGAAGCGGACCCGCTTGTAACGAGGAGCTATATTGAAAGCGTTTTATATCCTTCGCTGACATTCAAGGTTGTGAATGTTCCTGCCAGAAAGAGTGTTATATGCTCTGCCGGAACAGAAGTTATTTTGAGAATGGGAACCTGTAGCGTCATCGGAACACAAAAGGGCGGAATGAGTGATGTTACTATGGGATATGACCTTGCAAATGCAACTGTTGTACAGGGTAATCATCTTTTAATAACGCCTATGGATGATGGAAGAGGTGTATGGACAGCTACTGATTGCATTTTGCTGATTAAGGGCAGATATGAAATAAAATAATGAATTTCAGACGAGGTTCGGATATATCCGAACCTCGTTTCAGCGTGTCGATAAACCTATCGACGCGCTGGCAGACGAGGAAAAAGAAAGGTAAATCTGTTCAAGGCAAGCTCGTCGGCGTACGAGGGTACGGTAGAG
>JAZNLD010000136.1:0-11235 GCA_045578925.1 Clostridia bacterium | reverse complement strand
TTATCGGTGTGGAAAGTGATACATTTTTAAAGACGCTATGCATAAAACAGCTCGGTGCTGTCTTCAATGGTGCAAATGATGAAATTGCACATAAGCTCTCAAATCTTTCAGCCGGTGGAGATGAGGGTGTGAGTTTTGAAAAGGCGCAAAAAATTCTTGATGCACTGCGTCGCGAAATCCAACCCCAAAGAGGAATTGGCGGTGCATACTACGAAATAACAAAGGCCATTGAGTCCGAGCAGAAATTACTTGAAACAAAAAAGAACGCCCGCGCTGAACTTTCCATACTTCTTTCATCAATTTCAAAAGAAGAAGGAAAACAAAAGCTTCTTAAAGATAAGCTGTCCTCCCTGACGGAAGCGGATTTCAGCACTAAAATCGCACATATTTCAGGAAGACTCGAAGAAATGCAAAAAACAGTTTACAAAAAGCCTTTCATTCTCCAACTGATTCTTCTTGCGGCATTTTTAATAACGATGTTTATAAATGTAAAAATTTCAATAGTTCCGCTTGTTTTGTTCATTGTAATATCTGCATTTTCCAAAACAAAGAATAATAACGCAGAAAAAGATAAACTTTTAAGAGAAAAAGAAACTCTCCTTTCTCAGAAAGCAGAAAGCGAAAACAGGATTTCCCGTTTAAGATCTGACCTTGAAATCAGCGAAAAAAGACTTCTTGAAATGAGAATCCGTGAGGAAGCACTCAGAACTTCAGCAGAAAAAGGGACAAAGGATATAGATGCGCTTTACAAAAAGCGTGAATTATTGGAAAAGAAACTTCGTGTTATAGGACTTGTTACAAAAGCACTCTCCTCGGCGCACGGGAATATTCAAAAAAACTTTACACCCATTCTCAACGAGAAGGCTTCTTCGTACTTTAAGGCCATAACGGGTGGCAGGTATGAACGCATTTTCTGTAGCAAGGAGTTTGCATTAAGTGTTGAAAACAATCTTCCCAGGGAAAGCGGATTTTTCTCCGGCGGAACTGTTGATCAGCTTTATTTGTCATTACGCCTTGCACTCGTTGATATGATTTTTGATAAAAAGGTATGTCCCATTATACTCGACCAACCGTTTTTGCAGTACGACGATATCCGCAAAAAGAATACTCTTGCACTTTTTGAAGATATTAAAAAGCATAGGCAGATTATCATTTTTACGGCAGATCGAAATATGACGAACAGAAACATTTGACATGGCACCCGATTTTGAGGTATAATATAGGTTAGAACTATAAGGAGGTTACTTCTATGGCAGCAAAATCAGAAACCAAGTATGGTAACATAGTTATTTCAAACAACGTAATTGCAAATGCGGCAGGACTTATTGCTACCAGCTGTTATGGTGTAGTTGGTATGGCTATCAAAAGCCCTAAAGACGGCATTGTAAGTTTGCTAAAACCTTCCAATCTCGCAAAAGGAATAAAGGTATCTATTGAAGATAACGAAATCACTGTAGATATGTATATAGTAGTGCAGTACGGCGTTAATATAAACGCAATCTGCGAAAGTATTATGCATGGTGTAAAATACCGTCTGTCCGAACTTATTGGCATGGATGTAAAAGCTGTTAATGTGTTTGTTGAAAGCATTCGCGTAACGAACGCCTGATTCATTCGGCATAATTGGAGGATAATTATGACTAAATATATAAATGCATCGTTGTTATCAAAGATGGTAATTTCCGGTGCAAACAATCTGAGTAACAACCGTGAATTGGTTGATGCGCTCAATGTTTTCCCTGTGCCGGATGGCGATACAGGAACTAATATGTCACTTACTTTTATAAATGCGGCACGCGGTATCGAGGAAATTTCTTCAGACGATGTAACAGAAGTTGCAAACGCGGTTGCAAAAGCTACTCTTCGAGGTGCTCGCGGTAACTCCGGTGTTATTTTGTCACAGATTTTCCGCGGGATTTCAAAAAAAGTATCTAATTCTGAAAGTATTGATGCAAACATTTTAAAGGCTGCTCTTCGCAGCGGTAGTGATACTGCATATGGTGCTGTTATGAAGCCCACCGAGGGTACTATTCTTACAGTAATCCGTGCGGCAGCTGAAACTGCGGAAGGATATCATGGCGATGATGCTTCTGAACTTTTAGAAAAAGTTTATGAGGGCATGAAGGAAGCTCTTGCAGCAACTCAGGAAATGCTTCCCCAGCTTAAGCAGGCAGGCGTTGTTGATGCAGGTGGTCAGGGTCTTGTGTTCATTTTTGAAGGTTTTCTTGCAGCAGTACGCGGCGAAGAAATCACTCTTAATGATAAGAGTGCACTTGCAGTTAATAAGCCTGCACAGAGTAGTATCAGTACCGAGGATATTAAGTTTGCATACTGTACTGAATTCATTATAAATAAATACAATCCAAAAACTACAGCTGATAAGATGCGTAGCGCTATTGAGCCTAAAGGCGATTGTATGATAGTTATTGACGAGGATGATATTGTTAAAGTTCACATTCACACAAATCATCCCGGTTTTGTACTTGAGCAGGCTGTTAAAATCGGTGAAATGGTAAATATCAAAATCGAAAATATGCGTGAACAGCATACCGATATTATAAGCGGTAATGAAAATGCTCCCCAGACTGAAAAGAGTGAACGCAAAGCTGTCGGTGTTGTTGCAGTTGCAAACGGCGAAGGTCTTATTACTGCATTTACCGAGCTTGGCGTTACAAATATCATCCATGGCGGTCAGACAATGAACCCCAGTACCGAGGATATATTAAACGCTGTTAACGACGCAAATGCGGATACTGTATTTGTTCTTCCCAATAACAAGAACATTGTTCTCGCAGCACAGCAGGCGGCTGATATTGCCGATACAAAGGTAATTGTTATCGAATCCAAAACAATTCCGCAGGGTATTTGTGCAATGATGAACTTCTCCCCTGAAGCTGATGTCGAAACAAACACAAATAATATGAATGCCGCTATGGAAACTGTTGTAAGCGGTAATGTAACACATGCTGTAAAGGATACTGAAATAGATGGTAAAGAAATCCACGAGGGTGATATTATCGGCGTTTCGGGTGGACATATCCTTTCTGCTGACATTGATATCTATACTGCGACTATTCAGCTTGTAGAGCAGATTGCCGATGAAGACAGTGAGATTATCACACTCTATTACGGCGAAGGCGAAACAGAAGACAGCGCGCAGGAAATTGCAGATGCAATTGAAGAGATCTTCCCCGATGCAGACATTCTCGTTGCAAACGGCGGACAGAGTGTTTACTATTATATTGTATCTGTCGAATGACAGTCTGTTGAACAACGGGTGATTTTTATGCTCAATCCGCAGAATACGGATATAAAATTACTTAAAGGAATAGGCGACGCCAAGGCGAAGCAATTGCTTCGCCTTGGCGTTTTTACTATTTGGGATTTACTGACATACTTCCCTGTCAGATTTGAAGACAGAAGAACTGTTAAAAAGATATTTGATTTAGAACACGACAGCTTAGCGACGGTAAACGGAATTGTAGTAACACCCGTCAGCGAACATTATGTAAGAAAAGGGCTTACTTATTACAAGGTACAAATTCGCGACGATACGGGCCTTGCAACCTGCATATTCTTTAACAATCCGTATCTTAAAAGCTATCTCAAAAAAGGTTATGAATACTCTTTCTACGGAAAAATCAATGTCCGTGGAAATGTGCGCGAAATTCTTGCTCCTGAATTTGAGCCGTCGTCACAATCACAATGTACAAAGTGCATTGTACCGATATATCCGCTGACAAGCGGTATTACGCAGAAATTTTTACGCAAAAGTATTGCTGATGCATTCCGAGGATATGAAAAGTATTTCCGCGACAATATCCCACCTGAAATACTTAAAGAATATTCATTATGCAAAATAGAATTTGCTATAAAGAATATTCATTTTCCGACGGATGTAAAAAGCCTTGAAATAGCGAAAAAACGTCTTGTGTTCGAAGAATTTTTCATTCTGCAGACCGCACTTCGCAAAATGAAGGAAACAGGTTTAAAAGAGCGTGGGACGGCGTTTAAAAACACTGATATTTCTTCGTTTGAAAAAGCTCTTCCCTTTACCCTTACCAATGCTCAAAAGACGGTCATAGACGAAATTCTGAACGATTTGTCGTCGGGTAATGTTATGAACAGACTCGTTCAGGGTGATGTCGGAAGCGGTAAAACCATTGTAGCAGCATCAGCACTTTACACCTGTGTCAAGAATGGTTATCAGGCGGCAATGATGGCGCCTACCGAGGTGCTTGCCCGCCAGCATTATAATGACCTCTCTCCGCTTCTTTCAGAGTTCGGAATAAAAAGCATACTTCTTACCGGTAGTACAACGGCAAAAAACAAGCGCGAAATATACGAAAAGCTCGAAAACGGAGAAATGGATGTTGCCTTTGGCACTCATGCACTTATAACCGATAAAGTTATTTTTAACAATCTTGCACTTGCAGTCACCGATGAGCAACACCGTTTCGGTGTAAGACAAAGAATGATGCTGTCTGCAAAAGGAAAATCCGTACACACACTTGTTATGACGGCAACTCCTATTCCTCGGACACTTGCACTCATCGTTTACGGCGATATGGATATTTCCGTTATTGATTCACTTCCTCCCGGAAGGCAGGATATTGATACCTATTGTGTAGGCGAAAATATGCGTGAAAGAATATATGCATTTATCCGTAAGGAAGTTGAAAAGGGAAACCGTGCATACATAGTGTGCCCCTCGGTTGAGGAAAATGAAGAAATGCCTTTAAAATCCGTTTCAGAGCATTTTTCTGAGCTTTCGAAAAATATTTTCCCCGATATACCTATGGGAATCGTTCACGGCAAAATGAAATCAAAGGATAAAGAGGCTGCAATGAGTGATTTCATATGCGGAAACACAAAAATCCTCGTTTCAACAACTGTTATTGAGGTAGGAGTAAATGTTCCCGAAGCAACGCTGATGGTTATTGAAAATGCAGAGAGATTCGGACTTAGTCAGCTTCATCAGTTGCGCGGACGCGTAGGTCGTGGAAAGGAAAAAAGCTATTGCGTTCTTTTCTGTGCAGTCAACAGCTCCGATATAAAAGAGCGTATGAAAATTATGACCGAAAGCCGTGACGGATTCAAAATATCCGAAACAGACCTCAAGCTTCGCGGACCAGGTGACTTTTTCGGAACAAGGCAACATGGCGAAATACGCTTTAAAATAGCTGACCTTGCCGATGATTTTACCGTTCTTAAGGAAAGCGGTATCGCGGCAGAGAAGCTTCTCAAAAATGACCCTGACCTTTCAGACGACAGGCATTTTTATATTAAAGAGGCAACAGAAAAGCTTGCAGCAAGCTTGATATTGTAAATAAAAAAGAAGCGTGCCGCTTCACCCATTTCGCGTCCTGACCAGAATTTAAACAGACAAGTGCCACTCGCGAAAAAATACGCAAATTCCTATACGGTAAAAAAACCACTCGGCTATGATATGCCGAGTGGTTTCTATTTATTAAATTATTCTTCTACAGGAGCTTCTGCTACTTCTTCAGCGGGAGCTTCTGCTACTTCTTCAGCGGGAGCTTCAACTACTTCTTCCGAAACTACTTCTTCTGCTACTTCTTCAGCGGGAGCTTCAGGAGAAAGAAGAGCCCTGATTGAAAGACCAATCTTCTTTTCGTCCCACTTGATTTCTGTAATCTTAGCTTCTACAACTTCGCCAACTGTAAGTACATCTTCGGGCTTGCCAATTCTCTTGTTAGCAATCTGAGAAATGTGGATAAGACCATCAATTCCGGGAATAAGTTCAACGAATGCGCCGAAGGGAACAAGGCGAACTACCTTAACCTTAACAACATCTTCTTCGTTGAATGTTCTCTTTGCAATTTCCCAGGGATTGTCTTCGATCTTCTTATAACCAAGAGAAATCTTAACATTTTCCTTGTCAACCTTAAGAATAGTAACTTCTACGCAATCACCAACGCTGAGTACTTCTGAAGGATGCTTAATTCTCTGCCAGCTGAGCTGAGAAATCGGGATAAGACCGTCTACGCCACCAAGGTCAACGAATGCACCAAAGTCTGTAAGAGTCTTAACAGTACCTGTATAAACTTTACCTTCTTCAACATCTGCCATGAATGCAGCCTGCTTTTCAGCACGCTGTGCAGCAGCAACAACCTTGATTGAACCAATTGCTTTTTTACCGCGTCTGTCGTCACGGATGTTTACAATCTTGAAGCTTGCATCTGTACCAACGAGGGGCTGAAGATCCTTGATGAATCTTTCGCTTGCCATTGATGCAGGGATGAATACTCTGCAACCGTGAGCAGTAGCGATAACGCCACGGTTAACGTTTTCGATAATCTTGCCTGTAAGGATTTCGCCAGACTCGTAAGCCTTTTCAATTTCCTGCCAGCCCTTGATTGCATCAATCTTCTTCTTTGAAAGTTTAACGTAACCTTCACCGTCGTTAACTCTTACAACGAATACTTCAACTTCGTCGCCAACTTTTACAACGTCAGCGGGATTTGCTGAGGGGTCGTCAGTAAGCTCGTCCACGGGGATGATACCGTCCGCCTTGTAGCCAAGGTCAACATAGATCTCAGTGGGAGTAATGCTGATTACTGTGCCGGTTACTACCTGTCCTGTATTTAAAGTGACGAGGGATTGCTCGAATGCCTCGGCAAATGTAGGCTCTCCATTTCCTTGAATATTAGTGTTCTTTTCTTCTACCATGGTTTTCAAAACCTCCTTAATTATATGCTCCGGTGTTGAAGCACCGGCAGTCACGCCAAATGAATTACCCATTGATAAAATATCGTCGGGTAGCTCGCCCGCCTCCTCCACCAGAAAGGTGTTTTTGCAAAGCGATGCGGAAATATCAAACAGCTTCTTGGTATTGGAACTGTTTTTACCTCCTACGACAACAAATACATCACTCTCTTTCGCGAGGTCTGCGGCATATTTCTGTCGTTCATTCGTAGCACTACATATTGTATCAAAAATCATAGCACTTTGGCAAGTCTTTTTTGAAATTTTCGTGATTTTTTTCCATAATTCTCTCTCAAATGTAGTTTGTGCTACAATACATACTTCTTTTTCGTCGTCAAAGGATAGATTCTGCGCCTCTTCCTCGCTTTCGATTACGATTGCGCTGTTATTGCACCAACCATTTATCCCGATTACCTCGGGATGAGTTTTATCGCCTATAATAACTATGTGTGAACCTTTTTCGTAGGCTTCACACACAATATTGTGTATCTTTTTTACAAACGGACAGGTCGCATCTATATAGTTTATACCATTATTTTTGAGGACTTCTTCTTCACTTTTTTTAATTCCGTGACTTCGGATGATAACTGTTTCATCCTGCATTGCTTCGTCAGGAGAATTTATAATTCTTACCCCCTGCGCTGCAAACTCATCAACCACGCTTTTATTATGTATAATCGGGCCGAGTGTCGCTATTTTTTTGCCGCTTTCGACACCTTCACGCGTCATTTCTACTGCACGGCTCACCCCAAAGCAGAAGCCTGCTTTTTTCGCAACCTTTACTACCTTTTCGCTCATTTCTTTTCTCCCAATGAATAAATAGTGTCCATCAATGAATCGGCAAGAGCCTGCATTTTATCCGGATCGTGTACATCGTCAATATGTCCGTTATAATAAACGGGCTCACCATAGCACACGGAATTTTTAGTCACAAAAGCAGGAACGATAGGAACATCACTCTGAATAGCAAGCCTTACTATACCTGAATTTACCTGAATACGACGATTGTCCTTTATGCGTGTTCCTTCAGGGAAAATAAGGGTTGCGCCACCTCTTTTAAGGATTTTAAGGGTTGCCATTACTGCTGCGGCATCGCCTTTTCCACGCTTTATAGGGAAAGCACCAAGCGCCTTTATAACTCTTCCTAAAACAGGAACTTCAAAAAGGGAATCCTTCGCCATAAAGGTAAGCTGTCTTTTACATCCTGTAGCAAGATATAGAGGGTCAATAAAAGAACGATGATTTGCACAAAGAAGGAATGCCCCTTCGTTTGGAATATTCTCTCCTCCCTTTTCTTTAAAAAGGAGAACAACTTTCAAAATGCCCTTTACTACTTTTATCGCAATTTTATAAAAAGTCATCAGATTTTACTCCTTACATAAGAAATAACTGCTTTTACAGATTCTTCAAGATTAAGTTCCGAAGTATCAATCACAGTTGCACCTTCTGCAACTACAAGCGGAGAAACTGCGCGAGTGGAATCGTTTTTGTCGCGCTGTACCATATCGTTATACACTTCTTCAAAAGAAACGGTTTCACCCTTTTGCACAAGCTCGTTATATCTTCTTCTTGCGCGAGCCTCGGGAGATGCAGTAAGGAATATTTTAATTTCTGCGTCAGGAAGAACAAAGCTTCCGATGTCACGACCATCCATTACAACATCGTGGTTTTCTGCAAGTTTTCTCTGCATATCCACCATTGCTACACGCACGGCAGGGATTGCCGAAACATTGCTTGCAGCCATGGATATTTCAGGTGTGCGGATTTTATCGGATACATTTTCTCCGTCAAGATAGATGTGCTGCTCAACCCCCTCATGCCTGATGTCGATATCAAGTGCATCAAGTATTGATGTTACACCCTTTTCGTCCTTCGTATCTATACCGCAATTTACGGCTTTAAGTCCTACTGTACGATACATCGCACCCGTATCAATATAGACATATCCAAGTGATGATGCAACCTTTTTTGAAATTGTACTTTTTCCTGCACCTGCAGGGCCATCAATTGCTATTTTAGTCATTTTCCAAGCTCTCTTTCCGCCGCTTTTTCCCCTGCCAGATGCCCTGTTGAAAAGGCAATCTGCAGATTAAAGCCGCCTGTATATGCATCAACATCTATTACTTCTCCCGCAAAGAAAAGGCCCTTCACCCTGCGACTTTCCATGGTAGATGCGTTTATTTCCTTTACATTTATTCCACCGCTTGTAACAATAGCCTCATCAACTGGACGATATTTTTTAACGGTGAATGAGAGATTTTTGAGTGCCGCAAGAAGATTTCTGCGCTCTTCTTTCGTAATGGAATTGACCTTCTTATAGCGGTCTATTCCCGAACGCATTACGATATAGTCAATCATCTTGTTCGGCAAAAGGTCCGAAAGCGAATTTTCAAAATTTCTGTTATGATATTTTTCAAAATCGCGTAAAATTCTTTTGTCAAGTGCCGATTCATCAAGCGCAGGCTTAAGGTCAATTTCAACACGGAAGCCTTCAGGATTTTCGCCCATATGACTGCTTGATGAAAGGATTACGGGACCTGTCATTCCGAAATGTGTAAAAAGCATTTCGCCAAAATCGGAAAATTTCTTCTTTCCGTTCTTATCGTATACTGTCACGCTGATATTTTTAAGTGACAATCCCATAAGATGTGAAGTATCCTCCATAGTTTCAACAGGTACAAGGGCAGGCTTTATTTTAGAGATAGTATGACCGAGTTTTTCCGCTATTACATATCCATCTCCATTCGATCCGGTAAGCGGATAGCTTTTCCCACCGGTTGCCAAAATTACGCTGTCTGCGAAATATGTCCCTTTTTCACACTTTACCGATGAAACATTATCTTCGTCAGTTGTGATTTCAGTTACGCGGTCAAAAACGATTCTTACGCCGCTTTCAATCGCTCTTTTTTTAAGTGCAGACACAATATCTGACGCCTTGTCACTTACGGGGAAAACTCTTTGCCCTCTCTCCTCCTTAAGTGCCACGCCACAGTTTTCAAAAAAGTCCATTGTGTCATAGTTTGTGAAGTTATAAATTGCGCTGTAAAGAAAGTTATGGTTTGTGGGAATATTTCCGAAAATTTCTTCCGTAAAGCAGGCGTTTGTCACATTACAGCGCCCTTTGCCCGTGATACGGATTTTCTTTCCTACATCGCTGTTTTTTTCAATTAGTGTTACCGATGCGCCACGCTCTGCCGCAGTAATTGCAGCCATAAGCCCTGCCGCACCGCCGCCGATAACAACTATCATAAACTCTTCCCCTGTTCCGCTGCAACGAAGAATACTCTTTCGCTGTTTTTTACGGGATTCTTGAAGCTGAGGTCGTGATAAACCTTCAAAAGCTTCATACCTGATTTTTCTATTATTTCTTTAATCTCGTCGATTTCATACGCACGCTCGGTATGTTCTTCATCAAAACGCACATATTCCTCCCCTTCTTTCATAAAGAAAGTCAGATAGAAATCGGCAAGACGTTTTTTCTTGTCAAATTCATTCTGCCATACACAGAAAGCATCATCGTCCTCCAACACAAATGTGTTTTCACCGATTACATTTTCAAGCTTATAGCTTGTGTTTATATCAAAAATGAAAAGTCCACCGGGATTGAGGTAATTATTTGCAAGTTTCATAACCTTTAACAAGTCACGCTTGTCGGTTATGTAGTTGATACAGTCAAGACTTGAAACAATAAAATCAACTGTACCGTAAAGCTCAAACTCGCACATATCCTGATTAAGATACAGAATATCTTTTCCTTCGGATTTTTCACGCGCTACCATAAGCATATCCTCGGAAATGTCTATGCCTGTCATCTCAATACCGCGATCTGCAAGCTCAATAGTGATACTACCTGTACCGCAACCAAGGTCGAGACCGAGTTTTGGTTCATTAAGTCCATAGCGCTGAAATATTTTGATGTAGTAGTCTACCCATTTTTTATAGTCAACATCTCTTATAAGAGAGTCGTACACATAGGCAAAACGATTATACATATCAATCACGCTTTCTCAAGTTTAGCATAAATACCCAGAAGATTTTTTGTTCCTACTGATTCAAAAGCAATTTCGTAATGAACATCGTTTCCGACAGGTGTAGCTGAAATTATAATACCTCTGCCGAATTTTTTGTGCATTACACTGTCACCTGCTCTGAATGTTTCTTTACTTACAGGCTTTGCAGCTGCAGGTGCGCTGTAGGAAGTAAATGAACTCTTGGGCATTTCGTAAGGATTGAAAGAGGATTTTTTAGGCGTCCAGCTTTCTTCCACACGAGGAGTATTATCGGTAACGTCCATAAGTTCCTGCGGAATTTCATCAAGAAATCTTGAATGCTTATAACCCGATGTTTTTCCGTAGAGCATACGGCTTTTAGCGCAGGTTATATAAAGAGTTTCCTGTGCGCGGGTTATCGCGACATAGCATATACGACGCTCTTCCTCAAGTTCTTCCTGATTCATCATACTCATCATAGACGGGAAAATACCGTCATCAAATCCGCAGATGAATA
>JAZNLD010000135.1:0-4916 GCA_045578925.1 Clostridia bacterium | reverse complement strand
AGAGCCACCGGGCTCCGCAATATATTTGACGCCGCTTCTCTTTGCTCTTTCAATGTTGTCGTCAAACGTGAAGAATGCATCCGAGAAGTCGGATCGTAGCCATGTCGTTCTGTGAGCCAAGGAGTTGTCCTAATATGTTGTCTTCCTAAGACCGCTTGGCCTCCGACTTAGAGCCACCGGGCTGTGCGATATAGGTAACACCACTTCTTGCAGCACGCTCGATATTATCTCCGAACGGGAAGAACGCATCTGAGCCGAGTGCTACGCCCTTAAGAGTTGCAAGGTACTCTCTCTGCTCCTTACGAGTGAAGGGTTCGGGCTTTTCGGTGAATAGTGTTTCCCAGATACCATCTGCAAGAACATCATCGTAATCTTCAGAAATATAAACATCAATTGCGTTATCACGGTCAGGACGCTTAACCTCATCCTTAAAAGGAAGATTAAGAACCTTTGCGTGCTGACGAAGATGCCAGATGTCAGCCTTATTTCCTGCAAGTCTTGTACAATGGATTCTTGACTGCTGACCTGCACCAACGCCGATAGCCTGACCATCTTTTGCAAAGCAAACAGAGTTTGACTGTGTATATTTAAGAGTTATAAGTGCAATTATAAGGTCGCGCTTTGCATCTTCGGGCATTTCCTTGTTGTCTGTAACGATATCTTCAAGAAGAGCTCGATTGATTTCAAAGTTGTTTCTGCCCTGTTCAAATGTAATACCGTAAACCTGCTTTCGTTCAACAGGGTCGGGAACAAAGTTGGGATCAATTTTGATTACATTGTATGTTCCCTTTCTCTTGCCTTTCAAAATTTCAAGGGCTTCGGGATCATAATCAGGTGCAATAACACCGTCTGATACTTCGCGCGCAATAAGTTTTGCACAAGTAACATCACACTTGTCAGAAAGGGCAATCCAGTCACCGAAAGAGCTCATTCTGTCTGTACCTCTTGCTCTTGCGTATGCAGTTGCGAGAGGAGATTCATCAAGGCCCTCAACATCATCTACAAAGCATGCCTTTTTGAGTTCTTCGCTCATTTTAACTCCTACTGCTGCTGAAGTGGGGCTTACATGCTTGAATGAAGTTGCGGCACACATACCGAGAGCTTCCTTGAGTTCCTTTACGAGCTGCCAGCTGTTGAGCGCATCAAGGAAGTTGATGTATCCGGGACGTCCGTTAAGGATTTCAATAGGAAGTTCAGTTGTATCGTGCATAAAAATTTTGGAAGGTTTCTGATTAGGATTACATCCGTATTTAAGTTCAAACTCTTTCATCTGTATTTTCCTTTCGTATGGTGGATTATTTATTTTTATTAACTATTCTGGACTTGGTTTCGCCTGTTTCGATATCAATAAATCTTACGAAAAGAGAAACTTTATTGTCTTCATTAAGACTTGTCCAAAGGTTATTTGTAAATTCATCAATATCATTGGGGATTTCTACAAGTTTAGGTTCGCCTTCAAAGGAGGGAAGCGGATTTCCGTCACCCATATATGTATGGATGAAATGACCTTCACCGTCAAGTGAGTTCTTGTAGCTATAGGTAAATCTCTGACAGGAATCAGGATTTCCGTTTGCGCTTTTAAGGATTGACATAGCGTAGCTGAACTGTCCGCCCTCAACCTTCATTATACCCGAAATACGAGGAGTATAATTGGGTGCATCGTCTTCAAACTCACGAGTACGCAGGGCCTGCTCGAATGTAAGTTGCTGATTCATAAGGTCATATATGGTATCAGTCTGATCACCGTTTGTTACTATTGTCTTGTTACCAAGTACTCTCACGGGAGCATAAATGATAAGATGCGGATCTTCAAGTTTTGAAGGATCAAATGCCTGTGTACGAATGCCTGCACCATCTTCCACAAATACGCGGTTACGGCTATTAACGCTTCTACCCATAATAAAATATGCTGTTACTGCGGATTTTCCGTCAGCCGATTTACCGATAACGATTCCTCGTCCGGGATAAGCGTTTTCCTGAAGTTCTTTATAAATATCTATTTTTTTCATCAGAAATTCTCCTTGCAAATTTTTTCTACTGCCTGGGGTAGAATAATCCATTCTGCCTCCTGCATAACTCTTTTCTGCAGAGTTTCAGGAGTGTCATTCTCCTGAATTGCAACTGCCTTCTGCATAATGATTTTTCCGCCATCGGGAATTTCATTCACAAAATGAACAGTTGCGCCTGTCACCTTAACGCCATATTCAAGAGCAGCCTCGTGAACACGAAGTCCGTAAAATCCCTGTCCACAGAAAGACGGAATAAGTGACGGATGTACATTTATAATTCTGTCTGCATATTTTGAAGTGAAGTTTTCACTGAGAATACACATAAATCCCGCAAGTACTATAAGGTCAGTTTTATTTTCCTCAAGTACTGCAATAAGTTTTTCTTCAAATTCAGCTTGAGAAGCACATTCCTTCTTGTTTATAACCGCGGTGCTGATTCCTGCATTTTTTGCTCGTTCAAGAGCGTATGCAGAAGGATTATTTGAGGCAACAAGAGTTATCTCACCACTTTTTATAATCCCGCTTTTCTGCGCGTCAATAAGTGCCTGAAGATTAGTGCCACCGCCTGAAACTAATACTGCGATGCGAGTTAGCATATTACCACGCTCTCCTCATTTTTAATGATTTCGCCGATAACATATGCATCTTCGCCGTTTGCCTTGAGAATTTCAAGAGCCTTTTCAGCTTCATCCTTTGAAACGACGATGCTCATACCAACGCCCATGTTAAATGTATTGAACATATCGCGTTCAGAAATTCCACCTGTTTTTGCAATGAGGTCAAAAATCGGAAGAATACGGATTGAATCCTTCTTGATTTTCGCACACATTCCTTCAGGAAGACTACGCGGAATATTCTCGTAGAATCCTCCACCTGTGATATGAGAAACTGCCTTAACTGTAACTGCATCAAAAAGTGCAAGCATAGGCTTAACATAAATTCTTGTAGGAGTAAGAAGTGTTTCGCCGATACTCTTGCCGCCAAGAGCTTCAACGGGAGAAGTGATGTCACTGTTTTCAACATCAAACACTTTTCTTACAAGAGAAAATCCGTTTGAATGAACACCACTTGAAGGAAGAGCTATTATAACATCGCCTTCCTGAACTTTTGTATTGTCAAGAACCTTTGCCTTATCAACTGCACCAACAGAGAAGCCTGCAAGGTCGTATTCGTCTACGCTGTAGAAACCGGGCATTTCTGCAGTTTCGCCACCTACGAGTTCACAGCCTGCCTGTACGCAGCCTTCTGCAATACCTGAAACAATTTCTGCAATCTTTTCAGGATAGTTCTTTCCGCAAGCAATGTAGTCAAGGAAAAGAAGCGGTTTTGCACCACAGCAGATAATATCGTTAACACACATTGCCACACAGTCGATACCTACTGTGTCGTGTTTGTCAAGAAGAAATGCGAGCTTGAGCTTTGTACCAACGCCATCAGTACCGCTTACAAGTACGGGATGAGGCATATTGGTAATATCAAGTTCAAAAAGGCCACCGAAACCACCGATATCGGATTTCTTGCCGTTTACCATAGTTCTTGCTATATGTTTTTTCATAAGTTCTACTGCACGGTAGCCTGCTGTAATATCAACACCTGCCGCAGCGTAGCTTGCTGATTGTGAATTAGAATGCATAATTATTCTCCTCTCTTTATCTTTTGATTAACCTTTACCATTCCAGCAGTATGTGCAAAGTTTGCAAGGCTCAATTCCTATTGCCTTAACAGTACCTTCAACTGACTGGAATTCAAGTGATGCGAAATTAAACTTCTGTGCGATTGCTTTTCTGAGCGACTTACCTCTTTCTGTTGATCCATCGCTGTATTCTTCAATATATTTAAGTCCTTCTTCCCCTTCAAGTTCAACAATAACTCTTCTTGCAATGAGTTCCATCTCATTTGTTGCACGGGAGAAGTTAAGATACTTACAACTGTACATTACCGGAGGACACGCACTACGCATATGAACCTCCTTTGCTCCATTGGAGTAAAGGAAGTCTACAGTTTCCTTAAGCTGTGTTCCTCGCACAATTGAGTCGTCAACAAAAAGAAGTTTCTTATCAACGATAAGATCATGCACGGGAAGCTGTTTCATTTTTGCAACACGTTCTCTTTCAACCTGGTTGGGAGGTGTAAAGCTACGCGCCCATGTAGGTGTATATTTTATAAAAGGTCTGCCAAACGGCACTCCGCTTTCGTTGGAATAACCTATAGCGTGAGGAACACCTGAATCCGGTACACCGCTTACGTAATCAAGCTCAGGTATTTTTTCCTGGTCTCTATCGTTTTGAGCGAGTATGCGACCATTACGGTTACGCATAACTTCAACATTGACACCCTCGTAAATAGAGTTGGGATAACCATAATAAGTCCAGAGGAACGAACAAACTTTCATTTCTTTTTCAGGCTCTTTCAAAACTGTAAGCTTTTCTGCGTCAAACTCTACAATTTCTCCGGGGCCAAGTTCCTTTTCAAGTTCGTAGCCAACCTTCTGACAAGCGAAAGATTCAAAGGATGCACAATAGCCATCCTCACTCTTTCCTATGTGAATAGGGGTTCTTCCGTACTTATCACGGGCAGCTATTATTGAACCATCATTTTTAAGAATCAGAATTGAAGCACTACCATCTATAACGCTATGCGCAAATCTTATACCTTCTGTAAAACTGCTTTTCTGATTTATAAGAGCAGCAACTATTTCAACAGAATTTATTCTTCCACTTGTCATGGCAACAAAATGACCACCGCTGAAAGAAAGATACTGCTTTATGATATCTTCCGAATTGTTTATGATCCCTACAATGGTGATTGCATATGTTCCGAGATTTGAACGGATAAGCAAGGGCTGAGGATCGCTGTCGCTGATACAACCTATTGCTGAATTACCTTTCATTTCGTCAAATACATCAT
>JAZNLD010000134.1:0-1683 GCA_045578925.1 Clostridia bacterium | reverse complement strand
GTTTTCATCGCCGCTACGCGATGCGAACGGTCTTTCGAGTCTTACTAAATGTGCCCTTCCAAAACAAAAAACCAAGCCTTTCAGCTTGACTTTGTTTCAGGGGCACTAAGACTTTCGCCAAAGGGCGAAAGCAAGCACACGCCCTTGAAAACAGTTACCTGTCGGACTGTTTTCATCGCCGCTACGCGATGCGAACGGTCTTTCGAGTCTTACTAAATGTGCCCTTCCAAAACAAAAACCAAGCCTTTCGGCTTGGCTTTGTTTCAGGGGCACTAAGACTCGAACTCAGGACACGCGGTTTTGGAGACCGCTGCTCTACCAACTGAGCTATACCCCTATTTATTTGCAACGATGGTATTATAGCACAGATGAATCTCTTTGTCAAGTGCTTTTTTCGATTTTTCCTCGTTTAATGCGGCAATTACTTGTCTCTACTTGCGGTAGAGTACAAATTTTTCTATCTACGGCTCTTTTCTGAAAAGTATAATTCCCGATTTGCACAGTAGGTTGCACTCAACGGCACTTTTTAGTATAATTAAGCACAAAGTTTTCTTTTTAGTGTATTATTTCGTTCTGATGAGATCAAACTGAATTTACAAAGAAAGCGCGCATTATGCATTATATTACATCGCCGTTTCGGCAGATTGGAGAAACATATGTCTTTTGCAATTTTCACCGACACCTCCGCCAACCTCACGGGAAAGCTCATAGAGAAGTACAAAATCACGGTTATTCCGCTTTCATATTTCATCGGCGGCACCGAATTTACCCTTGCAAATCCCGACGAATTTGACGGCGAGAGCTTCTATCGCAATATGTCCGAAGGTATGGCACCCACCACCTCTCAAATTAATCCGCAGCGCTATATGGACTATATGACACCCGCACTTGAAGCAGGAGAAGACATACTTTATATTGGAATGTCCTCCGGCATCAGCGGTTCATACGCATCGTCAAGAATCGCTGTAAAGGAACTGCGGGAAAAATTCCCCGACAGAAACATAAGAACCGTTGACACCAAAGGCGCGTCTCTCGGCGAGGGACTTCAGGTTATTCACGCGGCACGCCTCAGAGATGCGGGGATGAGCCTTGACGGAGTATGGCAATCAATAAAGACATACCGAGACAGAATGTATCAGGTAATCACCGTTGATGACCTTATGCATCTGAAACGCGGGGGAAGGGTATCCTCGGTCAGTGCAGTTGTCGGAACGGTGCTTGGAATCAAGCCCCTTCTGAAGGGAGATGAAAATGGAAAACTCGTGAACTTCGTAAATATACGGGGAAGAAAGAAAGCCATAAAAGCTCTGTTCGACAAGTACAACACTCTCGGCGCGTCTGTGACGGGACAGACCGTGGGTATCGCTCACGCTGCGGCACAAGCAGATGCCGAGTATCTTGCACAGCTTCTTAGAAACAGCGAGAATCCTCCCGCCGATATTATCACAGTTTACTACGAGCCCGTAACGGGTTCCCATGCAGGTCCCGGGACTCTTGCGCTTTTCTTTGAAGGCGAGGACGGAGTGAGACACTATTGATTTTGAAAATTTTCCCTCCTTGAGGGGGGAGAATTTTTCGGAAAAATCAAAAAACTTTCAAAAAAGCTATTGACAAACAATTTTGTTTATAGTATAATTATTAGCGTTGTAGCGGTATTGTGTAACGGTAGCACGACAGACTCTG
>JAZNLD010000133.1:0-6997 GCA_045578925.1 Clostridia bacterium | reverse complement strand
ATTCATTTGCGAATTTTAGAAAGTTGCCCAAAAATACTGTTATAAAAGGTGGTGGGGAGTTTGAAAAAAAAGAATGATATGATTGAATCAATGCCTCGCTCATTGACTCCTATATTTTCTGTTGCGATTATTATATGTGCAACTCTTTTCTTGAGTGTAAAGCCCGCACTGGCGATATTTATTATAGCAGCATCTATAATCATACTGCTTGAAAAGGTTGCATCACATTTTTCAAGAGTTCGCAAAATGAAAGAATATATCAGTGATGTCGCAAGTGACGAGAATGAACTTCAGAATAATGAAGCTCTTTTTAAATCTATGAATCCCATCGCCGGAATAAGAATAGATGGTTCGGTTGCTTGGTATAATTCAGCTTTCAAAAATGTTTTTTCAGGAGCTACAGATAAGAAAATATTTGAACTTATTCCTGAAATCAACATCAGAGAACTTTATAAATCTAATGGTAAAGAAACGATAAATGTAACTGTAGATGATCAGAAGTATAGTGTTCGCGCAAATGTCAAACGAAGAACAACTGCTGATCATGCTTCAATTATGATTTACATGGAAAATGTGACAGAACTTCTTTCTCTTCGCGAAGAACTTGAAAATGCTCAGTGTGCGGTTGCTCATATCATCGTAGACAACTATGATGAAGCAATAGACAGCGTTGACGATGAAGAAAGACTTGATGTTGTAAGCCTCATTGATAAAAACATCATAGGTTATATACAAGATACCGGTGCGCTTATAAAGAAGCTTGAAAAAGATAAATATTTCTGTGTGTTTACAAAAAAACAACTTGACAGCTTCATAGAAGGAAAGTTTGAAATACTCGAGAGAGTCCGCGGTTTTAACGAGGGGATGAAAACTCCTCCTACAATCAGCATCGGCGTCGGTATCGGTTCAGACAGCCTTACCAAGAACGCCGCTTCCTCAAAGAAAGCAATTGAAATGGCTCTCGGCAGAGGCGGTGATCAGGTTGTAATCCGAGAAAACGGAAAATTCAGATACTTTGGCGGAAATTCAAAGGAAACTGAAAAATATACGAAGGTTAAGGCGCGCATGATGGCTAAAAATCTGCGTGAACTCATGGTTAATAGTGACAATGTCCTTATTATGGGACACAGAAACAGCGATGCAGATGCTATCGGTGCGGCAATCGGTATTGCAAGTATGGCAAATTATATCAAAAAAGACGCAAAGGTGCTTCTTGTTACGAAAGACGATACTGTGCAGATGCTTCTCAAGAAAATCGAAAAAAATCATTATCACGACGGAATGTTTATAAACAAGTCAGGTCTTCGTGATTTTATTACTCCCAAGACACTGCTGGTAATTTGTGATACTCACATTCCTGAGTACACAGAGTATCCTGAGCTTATTGAAACTATCAAATCTAAAGTGGTGATTGATCATCACAGAAGAAGCGAAAGTTTTATTTCTGATGCAGATCTCATTTATCATGAGCCTTTTGCATCATCAACCTGTGAAATGGTAACGGAAATGCTCCAGTATTTCAGCAATCATTATGCTGTTTCGACAGTAGATGCCGAAGCGCTTTATGCGGGTATTGCGGTAGATACGAAAAACTTCACATTTAAAACAGGTGTAAGGACATTTGAAGCAGCGGCATATTTAAGGTCTGCCGGTGTTGATACACTTCACGTAAAAAAACTTTTCCGCGAATCAATTGATAATTACAAACTTAAAGCTTGTATTGTAACAGAAGCTCAACTTTATGGAGATAATATTGCTATTTCTCTCTTTTCCGGCGTAGTTCCGCACCTTGTAGTTGCAGAGGCTGCTGATGAAATGCTTGAAATCAATGATATAAAGGCTTCCTTCGTAGTGGCTCGCGGTGATGATGGTACTGTTATTATCAGCGGCAGATCTCTCGGTGAAGTTAATGTTCAGATAATACTTGAAAAACTTGGCGGCGGCGGTCATATGATGACAGCAGGAGCTCAGCTTATAGGAACTTCGGTTGCCGATGCAGGCGAAATGCTTAAAAATGCAATAGACGAGTTAAATAACAATTGAGAAAGGATGTAACATAAATGAAAGTAGTGCTTTTGATGGATGTAAAAGGACACGGTAAGAAAGGCGATGTGGTTGAAGCAAGTGACGGATATGCAAGAAACTTCCTTCTTCCCAAGAAAATGGCTGAAATCGCAACTGCAGATGTCCTCAATAATATAAAAGGAAAAAATGAGGCTGCAGCTTATCATAAGCAGCAGGAAATCGAGAGGGCAAAAGAAATCGCAAACAGCCTTGAAGGTGCAAAGGTTGTACTTGCCGGAAAAGCAGGCGACAACGGAAAGCTTTTTGGTAAGATAACAAATCAAAATGTTGCAGATGCAATCAAGTATCAGCTTCACCATGTTATAGATAAGAGAAAAATAGTTCTCCCCGACGGCATAAAGACAATTGGAGAAACAACAGTAGAAATTAAGGTTTATCCTGAAATTTCGGCAAAAATAACAGTTTTAGTAAATCCTCAATAAAATTTGTGAGAAAACGGTGATATAAATGGATATGCCCATCGGCAGAACCATGCCATATAATTTAGAGGCAGAGGCAGCAATCCTCGGCAATATGATTCTTGACGAAGTAGCACTTATTTCAGCTATGGATAAACTTGACGAAGATTGTTTCTACGCAACTGCAAACAAGACAATTTTCAACGCAATTTCAACTCTGTTTGAAGAAGGTATCCCGGTTGATATGGTTACCCTTTCTGAAAAGTTGGGGGACAAGCTTGATAGTGTTGGTGGTATAAATTACATTACCAAGATTGCACAGAATGTCTTTACAAAAGAAAATCTTGAACAGTATATTGATATTGCACGCGATAAAAAAACTCTGCGCAGGCTTATCGAGTCGGCAAACGAGATTATGGATATGGGTATGAAAGATGAACTTTCAGCAAGCGATGTAGTTGACAGAAGCGAACAGCTCATATTCACAATATCTGAACAACGCGGACTTAAGAGTTTCTCTCATATTGGTGAGGTTGTTAAATCTACTCTTGCAATACTTGATGAGCGTAAAAAACGCGGAGGAAAGATAACGGGAATTAAAACAGGATTTACAGGATTGGATGCTGCTACTGCAGGACTTCAGAATTCCAACCTTATAATCCTTGCGGCACGTCCCGGTATTGGTAAAACAAGTTTCGCCCTTAATATAGCGCAGAATGCTGCTATTCGTGAAAAGGTTCCCGTAGCAATATTCTCTCTTGAAATGGGTAAAGATGAACTTGTAAACAGAGTTATATCGAGTGAAGCACTTGTTGAATCAGGCAAACTTCGTGTGGGTGATATAAACGCCGCGGATATGACTAAGATTTCCCATTCACTTCAGGATATCCTTACTGCGCCTGTATACATTGATGATACGCCGGGTATAACTGTTGCGGAAATCCGTGCTAAATGCCGTCGACTTAAAATGGAAAAAGGACTTGGTCTTGTTGTAATTGACTACTTACAGCTTATGCAGAGTGGTGGTAAACGCGGCGAAAGCCGTGCACAGGAAGTAAGTGATATGTCCCGTTCACTTAAAATTATGGCGAAGGAACTAAATATTCCGGTAATAACACTTTCGCAGCTTAATCGTTCTTCTGAAAAACTAGCGAGAAGACCTATGCTTAGTGATCTGCGCGAAAGTGGTTCGATTGAGCAGGATGCTGATATTGTTATTATGCTCAATCGTCCGAATGTTGAAGAAAACGCAGAGGAAACAAGCGGAAACATAGTTGAGTGTATTATCGCTAAAAACCGTGCGGGTGAATGTACAACAATTCCTCTTGCATGGCGTGGTGAATACACCAAGTTTATGAATTTAGATAGCAGGAGTTGATCAGGATGCTCCTTGATACAGTACGCAAAACTATAAGTGAATATGGTATGTTAGTAAAAGGCGACAAAGTATTGTGTGCGGTGTCTGGTGGAGCAGATTCCATGTGTCTTTTAAATATCCTTTTAGCTTTAAAGGATGAGTATGGCATTGAGATATATGTTGCTAATGTCAACCACCTTATACGAGGGGAGGAAGCATACAGAGACAGCAACTTTGTAAAAAATTTTTGTGAAGAAAACAAAATTGAGTTCTTTTATCGCGAGTATGATGTGCCTGCTATTTCAGCAGAAAGAAAAATCAGCGAGGAAGAGTGTGGAAGATTGGTGCGATATGAGTTTTTTGATGAAATTTCAAAAAAACTCGGTGGTGTTAAAATTGCAACAGCACACAATTTCAATGATAACGCCGAAACGGTACTATTCAGACTGATACGTGGAAGTAGCGCCCAGGGACTTGGTGGAATTAAATATAAACGAGATAATATTATCCGCCCGCTTCTTGATGTTACAAGAAAAGAAATAGAAGAATACCTTAATGAAAACAATTTGTCGTGGTGTGAAGATAGTACTAATAAAAGTATAATTTATAACCGAAATAAGCTTCGTAATTGCGTAATGCCGATTTTCGAGGAAATATCGCAGGGTGCACAGAAAAGAATAGTTTCAGCGGCCAGGCTTTTAAACGATGACGAAAACTATTTATTGCAATGTGCCGAAACCGTTATAAAAAAATGTTTTTTTGGTGATTATCTGTTGTTAGAGCCACTTGATAAAATTCATTTAGCTTTGAAACGCAGGATTGTTGCAAGAACACTTGAAAGATGGGGCGTAAGAGAAGTTTCGTCGGATAAAATCAAGGAATTTATTGGTTTTATCGGAAAAGAAAACGGAAAATCTTTCGACATCAACTTGGAATATTATGCAGAAAAATCCTATGACAAAATCCGACTTTGTAAAAGGATTGAAGAAAAGTTACCGAATCAGATTTTAGATTTCGGTAAAGAATGTTGTGGGAAAGATTGGTTTCTTAAACTCAATTTTTCCAAAGAAAAACTGAAAAAAAGCAGTAATAACATCGCGGTTTTTGATGCCGATAAAATTTCTCCTCCTTTTTTAGTCAGGTACAGACAGGATGGAGATAAAATAAAACAAACTGGTATGCAGGGGCAAAAGAAACTAAGTGATATATTCACTGATGAAAAAATAGAAAAATCACTGCGTGGAAAAATTCCTATCGTAGAGAAAAATGGTGAGATCCTTTTTGTGTGCGGAATCAGAAAATCGTCGCTTTATTCCGCAGATGACAAAACAGAAAATTACCTTTTTATAGAATATAATAAAAATTGAAGAAAGGCAGTGTACAAAAGATGGTAGATATTAAAGATCCTGTTGAGAAAGTTTTAGTATCAGAGGATGAAATTAAAGAATGTGTAGCTCGTCTTGCAAATGCAATTGACAAAGATTATGAAGGGAAAGAACCTTTGATGGTCTCTGTTCTCAGCGGTAGCTTTATGTTTGTGGCAGATCTTATGAGAGCTGTTTCAGTTCCTATGGAAATATCATTCCTTTTCGCTACGAGCTATGGTTCAGGCGTTGTTTCAACAGGAAATGTTGAAATTCATGCGGGAAAGGGTTTTGAGCCGAAAGGAAGGGACATAATAATTGTTGAGGATATAGTTGATTCAGGACGCACACTCAAAAGAATCAAAGAGTATTTGATTGAATGTGGTGCAAATAGTGTTGAAATATGTACATTTCTTGACAAGCCTTCTCGCAGAGTTGTAGATGTAGATGTGAAATACACAGGATTTGTAGTACCTGATGAATTCGTTATCGGGTATGGACTTGATTTCAATTACAAATACAGACAATACCCGTTTGTAGGTGTGCTTAAAAAAGAATACTACGAATAATATATGGTTTTTTCTGAATATATATAAATAGATTGGAGGCAATATTTTGAAAAAATTCAGAAGCATAAGCTTTTATATAATACTGCCAATCATTATAATTCTTATTATGATGATGTCTCTTAGCGAGCCTAATGTAGGTAAAAAATCTTTTTCAGAGCTTGTAAATGCTATTGAAGATAAAAAGGCGACAGCTATTGAAATCGGAGATGCAACCACGATTGTTGAAATCGAAGGGAAGAAGTATACCGTTGAAGTTAACCAGTTTGTACTTCTTTCGGTTGTGGGTGATGAAATAGAAAAGCAGATTAAAGAAGGTACTTTAGATTCTACAGTTCCAGCTCCCGAAACTGTATCCTGGTGGGTTTCTCTGATTCCCACACTCTTGATGATTCTTGTAATCGGATTTTTCACTTTCTCTTTTATGAAGCAGCAGTCCGGTGGACATGGAATCGGTAATTTTGGTAAGTCCAAGGCTAAAAGCGCCTCGGACAGCAAAGTAACCTTTAATGATGTTGCAGGTGCGGATGAAGAGAAAAAGGAACTTGAAGAAGTTGTTGAGTTTTTGAAAGATCCTAAAAAGTTCATTGAACTTGGTGCGCGTATTCCCAAGGGTGTGCTTCTTGTAGGCCCTCCCGGAACGGGTAAAACACTTCTCGCAAAAGCTGTAGCTGGCGAGGCAGGGGTGCCTTTCTTCTCAATTTCAGGTTCCGATTTCGTTGAAATGTTTGTCGGTGTTGGTGCAAGCCGTGTTCGTGACCTCTTTGAACAGGCAAGAAAGAACCTTCCTGCAATTATATTCATTGACGAAATTGACGCAGTCGGCAGACAACGTGGTGCAGGCCTTGGCGGTGGACATGATGAAAGAGAGCAGACACTTAATCAGCTGCTTGTTGAAATGGATGGCTTTGGCACAAACGAAGGTATCATAATTATAGCCGCAACGAACAGACCTGATATCCTTGATCCCGCGCTTCTTCGTCCCGGTAGATTTGACCGACAGGTAGTTGTAAATTATCCTGACCAGAAGGGCAGAGAAGCTATACTCAAGGTTCATGCAAAGAATAAACCGCTTGCGGAGGATCTTTCTCTTGAAACGGTTTCAAAATCAACTTACGGATTTACAGGTGCAGACCTTGAAAATCTTCTTAACGAAGCGGCAATTCTTACTGCAAGAAGAGATAAGAAGGTTATTGAACAGGATGAAATCGATGAAGCTATTCTTAA
>JAZNLD010000132.1:0-3385 GCA_045578925.1 Clostridia bacterium | reverse complement strand
CGTATTTGATCCCAAGGCAATTCCCGTTGATATTCCCGGTGATAAGGTTATAAACGAAAAGGTTACAATCGGAGGCAAGGATTACAACATTACTTGTCTTTCAATCGGTAATCCTCACTGTGTAGTTATTTGCGACAATGTTTATAACATTGATGTACCTACTATTGGTCCTCGTTTTGAAACTGCTTCTATCTTCCCTGAAAGAATCAATACTGAGTTTGTCAAGATTATTGACAAGCGCACAATCAGAATGAGAGTATGGGAACGTGGAAACGGTGAAACACAGGCTTGCGGCACAGGTGCTGTAGCAGCTGCAATCGCGGCAGTTGAAAACGGATACTGCGAAAAAGATACAGATATCAGCGTAAGAGTTGAAGGTGGCGAGCTTATCGTTCGTTACACCGACGAAGGTGTATTCCTTACAGGCGATGCTGAAAAGGTATTTGAAGGTATTTACGAATACTAAGTCGAAAGAGAAGGTTTTAAGTTTGGGGACAGGGCAATTTTTGTTATGCCGACGGCTTACAAAAATGTTCCCGTCCCCATAAAAGCGCCTTGCTTTTATGAATAACGATGTATAAACTTTACGTTTTTATGCATATTTTCAAAAATTTATGAATTTTTATGCAAAAACTCTTGCATAATTATACATTTGGTGCTATACTGTTATCAATGAATAAGAATTTTATATAAAGGAGTCCTAAAAATGGATAAGAAAGATATCAAAAAAGTAGTTCTCGCCTACGCAGGCGGTCTTGACACATCAATTATCATTCCGTGGCTTAAAGAAAACTACAACAACTGTGAAGTTATCGCAGTTGCTGGTAATGTTGGTCAGAACGACGAACTTGACGGCCTTGAAGAGAAGGCTATCAAGACAGGTGCTTCAAAGCTTTATGTTCTTGACCTTACAGATGAATATGTAGACGACTACATCATCCCCACAATGAAGGCAGGCGCTATATACGAAGAATACCTTCTCGGTACAAGCCACGCCCGTCCCTGTATCGCAAAGGGGCTTGCTGAAATCGCAATCAAGGAAAATGCTGACGCAGTATGCCACGGTTGTACAGGTAAAGGTAATGACCAGGTTCGTTTTGAACTTGCTCTTAAGTATTTCCTCCCCGGAATGCCCATCATCGCTCCCTGGAGAATCTGGGACATCAAATCTCGTGAAGAGGAAATTGAATACGCAGAAGCTCACAATGTTCCCCTCAAAATTAACCGCGAAACAAACTATTCAAAGGATAAGAACCTCTGGCACTTAAGCCACGAAGGTCTTGACCTTGAAGATACAGGTAACGAGCCTCAGTATGGAGAGGAAGGCTTCCTTGAAATGGGCGTTTCTCCCATCATGGCTCCCGATGAACCTACATACATCACAATTGATTTTGAAAAGGGTATCCCCGTAGCATACAATGATAAGAAGATGAGTGCAAAGGAAATTATCCTTGCTCTTAACGAAGTAGGCGGCAAGAACGGTATCGGTATCCTTGACATCGTTGAGAATCGTCTTGTTGGTATGAAGTGCCGTGGCGTATACGAAACTCCCGGTGGTGCTATTCTTTACAAGGCTCACAGCGTTCTTGAATCTATCTGTCTTGACAAGATGACTCTTCACGAAAAGCAGAAGCTTTCAATCACATTTGCTGAACTCGTTTATAACGGTCAGTGGTTCACACCTCTTCGTGAAGCTCTTTCAGCTTTCGTTGACAAGACTCAGGAAAAGGTTACAGGTAAGGTAAGACTTAAGCTTTACAAGGGTAACATGATCAATGCAGGTGTATGGAGTGATTACTCACTTTACTCTGAAGAAATCGCTACATTCGGAGAAAGCGATTACAACCAGCAGGATGCGGAAGGTTTCATCAACCTCTTCGGTCTCCCCGTTACTGTACAGGCTATGGTTGATGCACAGAACAAAAATAAGTAAGAGAAATAACAATGTAGGGGTAGATGCCTTCATCCGCCCCTACAATTTTGTATTTTTACCGGAGGTAAATAAATATGGATAAAATGTGGGCAGGTCGCTTCTCTAAAGCACTTGATAAAGAGGCTGACGACTTTAACTCATCCATACATTTTGACTGCAAAATGTATAAGCAGGATATAGCAGGCTCTATTGCACACGCAACAATGCTTGCCGCTTGCAATATCATTTCAAAAGAAGATTCCGAAACCATTATCAAGGGACTCCAGTCAATTCTTGCTGACCTTGAAAGTGGCGCTCTCGGTTTTGATTTTGATGCCGAAGATATACATATGTTTGTTGAAGCTGAGCTTACAAAGCGTATCGGAGATGTGGGTAAAAGACTTCATACAGCACGTAGCCGTAACGATCAGGTTGCACTTGATATCCGTCTTTTTATGCGCGATGAATCAAACGAGATTATCGCTCTTATAAAGAAGCTTCTTTCTGCAATTCTCGTTCAGGCAGAAGCAAACAAGGAAACAATTTTACCAGGTTACACTCATCTTCAGCGTGCTCAACCGATTATGTTTGCACATCACCTTTGTGCATACGCGATGATGTTCATCCGCGATATCGGAAGAATTGAGGATGCACTCCGAAGAATGAACTTCTCTCCCCTTGGTTCTTGCGCGCTTGCAGGCACAACATACGAAACAAACCGCGATATGACAGCCGAGCTTTTAGGTTTTGACGGAATTACATTAAACAGTATCGACGGTGTTTCCGACCGTGATTTCTGTGTTGAACTTATGAGTGCGTTTGCACTTATTATGACTCATCTTTCAAGATTTGCCGAGGAAGTGATCCTCTGGTCTTCGTGGGAATTTAAGTTTGTGGAGCTTGATGATTCATATACAACAGGTTCATCAATTATGCCGCAGAAGAAAAACCCCGATATGGCAGAGCTTGTCCGCGGTAAGACGGGCCGTGTTTACGGTGACCTTATGGCGATGCTTACAATCTTAAAGGGTATTCCTCTTGCATACAATAAGGATATGCAGGAAGATAAGGAAGCGATCTTTGACAGTAGTGAAACTGTGAAAAAGTGCCTTAGCGTATTCGCTCCGATGATTGAAACAATGTCAGTTCGTGCCGATAAGATGTACGCCGCTGCAGGTGAAGGTTTCATCAATGCGACAGACCTTGCAGACTACCTTGTTAAGAAGGGTCAGCCTTTCCGCACAGCCTACAAGACAGTAGGACAGATTGTCGGAAAGTGCGTTGCTGAAGGAAAGACACTTGAAACACTTACTCTTTCAGAATACAAAGAGTTTGACAATCTTTTTGAAGAAGATTTATATGCTGATATTGACCTTAAGAACTGCGCTGAAAAGCGTATTTCAGCAGGTGGTACGTCAGTCGCTTCAATCGAAAAACAGATTGAATATATAAAGAAATTTGCATAAAAAAGAA
>JAZNLD010000131.1:0-7054 GCA_045578925.1 Clostridia bacterium | reverse complement strand
TTCAGAAATCTGATATTCAATCTTTATTACCGCTGACTCGTCAGCAGGAGAGATAGTTGCTGTAACGGGGATTAACTGACCTTTTCTCTGTGTAAGGTTATTAAAATCAATAGTGAAATCT
This sequence comes from Clostridia bacterium, assembly GCA_045578925.1. Taxonomy (GTDB): domain Bacteria; phylum Bacillota; class Clostridia; order UMGS1883; family UMGS1883; genus UMGS1883. Next base: position 6,933 of record JAZNLD010000131.1, on the reverse strand, counting down.
AATGCTTTTGATACATTGATCTTACCATCTTCAAATGTGATGGTATAGTTATCTGCATCAAGACCTGAAACAGAAATCGGATATTCTCCTACAGCATCAAAAGCCTCATATTCAAAGCTATAAGTTGCTTCTCCCTTTATAACTGTATCACGGTCGGAACCAACAAGACCTGAAACTGAATAGCCATTTGGAGAAGCAGGTTTTCCGTAGAATACATCTACATCATTTGCTTTTACTGTAAGAGGTGCTTTGCTTACTGTAAGAACATAGCTTGCAGTTGTTTTTGCATAGATATCAGTTGCAGCAGCGGTAGCGGTGATTGTTGCTTCACCTGCACCTGAAATAGTAAGCTTGCCACTATTATCAACCTTTGCTACAGCTTCGTTGCTGCTTGTGTAGGTAATAGCTCCGCCGTTTGCGGAATCGTTGTCTGCCTTGTTGTAAATTGTTTCGCCTGAACCATTATAAACTCGATTCATTGTTTCGCCTGTTATGAAATAAAGATCCTGTTTAACGAGTTTGGGCAATTTTTCTTCTTTTGTTGCAGAACACTTCTTACAATCATAAGTCTTAATTCCTTCAGCTTCTTCGGTGGGGGGAGTAGTGATTCTGCCGTTATCCCACTGATGTGCTCCTTCAAGTAATTCTGCAGTTATTTTGTAAGAACAGTTCTTACACTTCTTATACTTTTCGCCCTTTCGTGTACAGGTAGGCTCTGTTCTTACAACCCAGTCACCAAGTTCGTGGTCAGTCTTGGGAAGAACGATTTCTTTTTTATAATCGCAATTATCTGTACAGTTGTAAACCATCTTACCTTCAGTTGTACAGGTAGGCTTAACAGTTACAGTTCCTTCATCAAAGATGTGGTCGTGGTCGCCGATTGAATCAACAAGTACAATCTCTGTAGGAATAGTAGTTGTACTGCCTGCACCTGTGAATGTAAACATTTTGGAAACCATATATTCTGTATGGTCTGTTTCAACGCCTACACCGAATGTGATTTCAAATACACCTGATAAAATATCGCCTGACTTGAATTCTTCGGCTTTAAGTTCGTAACCGTCATTGAATGTGCCTGTCAGACCATCAAGGTTTACAAGCTCGCCATTGTGTATCAATTCTTCAACGGAGTATGCATTGCGGAATTTTCCGCCAAGAACGCTCAATGCTACATCATAAAGAGTTTTGCTTGAAATGTTCTGTAATGTGTATCTTACTTTGTATGGATGACCGGGTGTTGCGTACTTTTCAGCTTCAATGAGGAGCTTCATCGCATTACCTGCGAGAACTGTAATAGGAGTCTGCATGGTGAATGAAGCTTTAAGGTCCTCTGAAATACCACCGCCTACGCGTGTACCGATAATGTTACCATTGATTAAATAATCGCCTTCCTTGTCGCCACAAACATACCAATGAATGTCACTTGTAGCAAGGGGTGCAATCTCAGCAATATTTACTTTAAGTGACTGCTGCTGACCTGTCATTGTAGCAAGTGACAAACCGTCGGGAAGGTTAAGATTGATCTCACAATCCTTGATAGTTTCAATGACTGATGTGTTGGCTACTACAAGCTGAACATCAAACATTTCCTTAAGCCATGTCACTTCAGAATGAATGATGAGATAAATATCTTTTGCAACTGGATATACAACTTTGCCGTCACAGTAGGCAGGTTTTGCCTGAATAATTGTTCCGTCTTCGTCACATACATAATCAAAATTGAGTTCGATAGGAGTGATGTCAACACTGCCTTCATCACCGACCGGAATGAACTTGAGCACAGTAACGCATTTATAAATATGCTTGTTTTCTGTCGCATTGATGTCTATACCTGCATCAATCATTTCCTGCTTAGTCATTTCTTTTACGGATGTCTGTACGTTGACAAGCGGATTCTTGTTGAGGTACGCGGTGAATTCAGCCTGCTGAGCAGTCTTTTCAACTGTGAAATTACGCATTTCATAACCTGAGGCAAGCACCTGAACGCTGTAAGAACCGTCTGCAACTGCAAAAGATGCCTTACCATCTGAATCGGAAACAAGCTTCTGGTTTACAGCACCATCCTGTGACTTGATGATGATTTCAGCTCCTGAAACAGCACTTAAATCTGTTGTATCCTTCACATTGAAGATAATGTCGGTATCTTCTGCAGGAGTATCGCCTTCGTCATCGTCATCACCGGTGTAATCACTTTCCACATAGAACTTTGAGATTGTAAGCTTGTAGGGCTTTGCAGAGTTTGAGTTCTTCTCCATTGCAATGTCAAGCTCAATTGTGAGAGTGTACTCGCCTTCAGGAAGGTCTTCGGGAACGGAGATTTCAAGGTCGTAACCTCCGTCTGATTTAGATTTAAGGGGAGTAGGTTTATATGTATAAACTTTCTTTGTATTGCTGTTTTCAAAAGTGAATACTTCATCGTTTAAAATGTATTCCTTATACATTGTTGATGCATAGCATAAACCAAAACGCATTTCTTCGGGAAGATACTGCTGTACATCTGTAATTACTTCAGTTTCTCCGGCAACGCCTGACCAAGAAGGAAGGTCTGCTACGAAAATATCAGGTTCTTCCGGTTCAGGTTCGGGAACTGCATTGGGGGTAAATACTGCATATACAGTTATATCGTCATCAGGCATTGTTTCGGGCAAGCCGTTCCAACCTTCAAAAGTATATCCGGACTTTGCAGGATTGGCTTTAAGTGCGGGAATCTGTCCACCACATTCCACATTCTCTGTTGCATAGATGTTGCCATCAACCATGTATGTAATTTTATGTGTCTGTTTAAGGGTTATTGATTTTGTGATTTCTTTGGTAACGCTTCCGTCGGAGGATTCAAATGTTATCTTTACAGATTTGCTTCCGCATCCTGCGGGAAGTGTGTAAGTTAAAGAATTTGATTCGGGAATCTCATCATAGTCATCGTTGTCGATTTTGTACTTGGGATATCCGATTACATCAAAAACAATATTTACATCGCGTGAAGCAGTCAATTCGTCATTTTCATTTATTGTGACGCTTGCAGAATAATATTTTAAACCGCATACAATTCTGCCGTCTTTACAATAAAGCTTCATTCCGCTATCGGGATAAGTCTTTATATCCTGGTCTCCGATTGTTAATTCTGTGTTAGAATCTACACCGGAAGTATTGTCAGAATTATACATAGTTCCTCTTAGTATCGCGGCATAACCATCTTTGATAGTAACATTGCCTATAAATTTGTCATATCCAAGTTTGTAAAGAAGACAATCATCCACAACCTTGTATGTGTTTCCGGAAGCGCTGAATGAGTCTACAACCATTCTTTTTGCTTCAAGCGCATTATAAACAATCTGTGCAAGCTGCTCGCCTGTAATGGTTGAATCGTTATATGCTGACACATTCTTTGAAATGTCATAGCGCGCAGCAGCCATAAGATAACCGTTAGGATATCCACCCTGCTGTTGAGCTAAAGGAGTAAATCCTAAAAGATCAACAATACATTTTATAACCTGTGCGAATGTCATTTCTGTATCGGGACCGAATTTGCCACTTCCATCACCCTGCAAAACACCGTACTGATACAGCACTGTTGCACAACCATTCAGTTTAGTTCCGGGTGTAAGGTCTGAGTAAATATTTGTATTTTGCGAGCTTTCGGCTGCGTCTGTTAAGCCAGCAAGCTCAACCAATGCGTATGCAAGTGTCTCCTTGGTAACTGTCTGGTTGTATATTGTATAAATATCGGGAATAAGCCCAAGATCGTAGCAAACCTTTGCTGCATCATAATATTTTTCAGATACAACTGTTTTATCAGCAACACTACCGCCACCGCTGCTGCTACCGCTGGGAAGCACTACGAATTTTTCTATGGTAAATGTAATTGGCTTTGCTCTTTCATCGGCTTCTTTTCCTGCGGGAATATCAAGCTGAATTGTTACCTCATATGTGCCGCGGGGAAGAGACTGAGGAACAGTAAATTCCACATCATATTCTCCCGGATAGTAAGTGCCATCAAACCAGTGTTCAAACTGGACACAGATCAAAGGATAAGTTTCCTGAGTGAAACTCTGTACGTCGTCTGTGAGCAAATTGTCGAATGTTATGACAGCCTTATTTCTGTCTACCCAATCCTCATCATAATGTGTGGAGTTGTAAAGAAGTGAAAAAAGAACTCCTTCATCAGTTATTGATGAGTCTACATTGTCGTAAAAAACCAGTTCTCCCGGTTTTTTACTTGTGTCAGGCAGATATAACTGATATACGTCGCCGGAAATAACGGCTGCATTTTCAGCAAAAACTGCCATAGACATAGTCTGCATAAGCATACATATACAAAGTAATATGCTTATGACTTTTCTTCTGTTTGACATAAGTCGTCGCCCCCTTTTAAGCTTATGTTTGTACCTTTTAGTATACAGAACATACCTTTTTATATTAACATATTTTTACAATTTATTCAAGTGCTACGAATGCACAAAAAAAGGAAACCATTTTGTATATGATTTCCTTTTTTGATTATCAAAGTATTATACAAATAAGTCCGCCGCTACCCTCATTTATAATCCTCGTCAGCGTTTCCTGAAGTTTTCCGCGTGCGTCATCAGGCATCTTGGAAAGCTTGGTTTGAAGTCCTTCATTAACCAAATCGTGAAGAGATTTGCCAAATATATTTGATTCCCATATTTTCTGCGGGTCGCTTTCAAACTCGCTCAAAAGATAGTGAACAAGCTCTTCCGACTGTTTTTCGCTACCCACAATAGGGTTTACCTCGGTTTCAATGTCGGCACGGATAAGGTGAATTGAGGGGGCGCTGGCACGGAGTCTCACTCCGTATCTACCACCTTGGCGGATGATTTCAGGCTCCTGCAGTGAGAGTTCTTCAATACCGGGTGAAACTATGCCGTAACCTGTTTGTTTCACCTGCAAAAGTGCATTTGCAATCTTGTCATACTCGCGCTTTGCGTCAGAAAGGGAGCACAGCATTGATACAAGTTCCTCATCGTTAGTAATCGGCAGTCCTGTAGTTTCGCCGAGCACATTGTAGAAAAGTCCCTCCGTAGCATCAGCCTGAATGATTGCAGTTCCCTTGCCGAGGGATATATCTGAAATTCTTGCCCCAGATATGTATTCGTTTTCAGAAATAACAGGGGGGAGAGATTTGATGTGACTTAGTTTGTGGATTCCTTTTATAGCTTCTCTTACTGACTCATATATTGATGCCTTTAAATAGTGCTCCTGCGGTAGAGCATCAATCCAACCTGGAAGGTTTATGCCAAGCTCTTTAAGAGGGAATTCAAAAAGAACGCTCTGCATGATTGAGTTGATGTCCTCAAGGCGCATATCTGCACACGAAAACAAGAATACGGGAACACCGTACTTTTCTTCAAGTTGTGCCTTCAGTTCCTGTGCCTGCTCACTTTCGGGAAAAGCTGAGTTGAGAAGAATTATAAAGGGTTTATTGATTTCTTTCAGTTCTCCTATGACTCTTTCTTCTGCGCCGACATATTCATAGCGTGGGATATCGCATATACTTCCGTCGGTGGTAATCACAAGTCCTATTGTACTATGTTCGCGTATAACCTTTTCAGTTCCTATTTCAGCCGCCTTGTCAAACGGAATATCATCCTCAAACCAAGGAGTGGTAACCATTCTGGGCTGTCCGTCTTCTGTGTGACCCTGTGCACCGCTTACGCAATAACCTACACAATCGATCATCCTGACATTGAATGAAGCGTTGTCAAGTAAGTTAATCTTGACTGCCTCGTTAGGGATAAATTTCGGTTCGGTAGTCATAATAGTTCTTCCTGCGCCACTTTGCGGCAGCTCATCAACTGCGCGTGTGCGTATATGCTCGTTTTCAATATTGGGGAGAACAAGTAAATCCATAAATCGTTTGATGAATGTTGATTTCCCTGTTCTGACAGGGCCAACGACACCAATGTAAATATCTCCCTGCGTGCGCTGGGCGATGTCACTATATATCTTGTACTGCTCCATATAAATTCCTCCATAACTGTATTTTGGTACATTCTATGAGGGAAGATAACGCATTATTACAATTAAAAGAATTTGACATTATTGCGATACTGATTTATAATAAATTTATTGTGTAAATACTTGGTATAAAGAATATAAACTTTACAGTTTTCAGGAGGAAAATAAAATGGTATCAGAAAAAATGTATGAACTTGGAAGCCGTCGCAGTGAAATACGCGAGCTTTTTGAATACGGACTTAAGAGAAAAGCAGAAATCGGTGCTGAAAATGTGTTTGACTTCAGCCTTGGAAATCCCAGCGTTCCCGCACCCGAATGTGTGAAGGAAGCTCTCGCTGATTTGGTTCTCAATACCGATCCCGTGGCACTTCATGGCTATACTTCTGCGCAGGGTGCACCCGATGTTCGCAAGAGCTGTGCGGATTATGTGAATTCTAATTTCGGTACAAACTATACAGGCGATAATTTCTATATGACAGTTGGTGCAGCGGCATCGCTCACAATTTCGCTCTCGGCTATTTCTGAAAAAGATGCAGAGGTTATTATTCTTGCACCATTTTTCCCTGAATACACTGTTTTCATAAATCAGGCAGGTATGACTCCCGTTATTGTGAAATGCAGGGAAGAGGACTTCCAGATTGATTTTGAAGCTCTTAAAAAAGCTATCAATAAGAATACAAAGGCAGTGATTGTAAATTCTCCCAATAATCCTTCAGGCGTTGTGTTCTCAGAAGACACGATCAAGAAGCTTTCAGCAGTTCTTTCAGAAGCTGAAAAAGAATATGGAAAGGAAATCTACATAATAGCTGACGAGCCTTATCGTGAACTTGTTTATACTGAAGGTGTATCAGTGCCTTTCATTCCCAATTACTACAATAACACTATTGTATGTTATTCATTCAGTAAATCTCTTTCCCTTCCCGGTGAAAGAATCGGTTATATTCTCGTTCCTGATAC
>JAZNLD010000130.1:0-1835 GCA_045578925.1 Clostridia bacterium | reverse complement strand
CAATAAAGATATTTGATGTGATTATGTAGAACTTATAACCTCTCTCCCCGATATATTCAAGGAAGTCCATATACATCTGAACAGTTTCGTCCTGCTCTACATACTCGATTTTTGTGTTGCCGTAGCGTTCAAGATACTTCTTGTAAAGGCTACGGTTTTCAAACATTCCGTCCCAGTAATATTTCTGCACCGTTGGTGACTGATCTGCAATTTTTGTCCATTTTTCCTTTTCAAATTCGTAGTAGTGGCCTGCCGCGAAAATCATATCATCAGGAATGTGTTTTTCCCAGACATCCATAGTATGCATACAGGTTGACGCCCACATCATAGGTGTGCTTCCAAGCTCTTTTACAACATTTATAAGGAATTTGTAATCGTTAAAAAGGGTATCGCCTGTACGGAAACCAAGCTCCTTCGCTCTGTCGGGGAATTCCTCATCAAGACCGAGGTGAATGTAATGAGGTGCTTCAAAAACTTCGTAAAGCTCTTCAATAATATCCTTACAGAATGCACGGTACTCGTCAGTTGCACGGATTTTGCGATAATCCTTAATCCAGTAGTCGTGCATACCGGAGAAGTTTACCTTGGGATAAAGCTTAAGTCCCATATCGCGAAGGCGGTGAACTTCCTCTGTCATTTCTTCTCTTGTCCATGCATCGGGGTCTGCAATTTCAGGATGTGACTTGTACTTCATACCGTCTGAAACATCAAGCACGATTGCATCGTAACCGCACTCCACACACTTGTCAACAATATTGTTCCAAACCTCACGGTCAAAATCAAGTGCCATACCTTTACAACTACCTGAAAATCCCATACTGAGATGTATCAGTGCCATTAATTCCTTTTTCATAACTCAAACTCCTTTTCTGCTGCTTCTAAATATTCATCAAGATCTGCCTGCGCTACCTTTTTTAGGTTCTTGATTTTCCATCTTAAATGGTCGCTGTCGGCAATATATTCCATACTCGGCTCCCAACCGAGGCGGGAATCGTAATCGGTGTAGTTAATTGCTTCTTCCGCATTTTTTATTTCCTCATCTGCAATAGCACGCATTTCTTCAACGATTCTCGGAACATCGCCTGCCTTTGCCGAGTCAATTTCAAGCTTTTTAAGATACCATTTTTTCGCATTGATTGAGCTTATACACTGACACTTGATGTACTTGCAAAGAAGGATAAGCCTTTCGAGATTTTCATTGGGATTTTCAATGCTTTCAAGGATTTTTATACCCTGACGTGCATATTCCGTTGCTTTTTCCCAAGACATAATTTCCTCGGGAGTAAGTTCGGAGAAAAGGCGGTACTTTAACTGCCACGCTCTTTCCGTTTCGTACTTGGGCGTTACATATATATTTCCAAAATGTGCATATGGCACTACAGGAAGATTAAGGTCAAGCTTGATATTAAGGGGATATGCCGCACCTACGCGAAGAGGACCGCACTGCTCAATACCATTGGAGGTGTAGCATTCGTTACTGTCACTCATACACTGAAGTGCTTCCTTGATTTTATCTATATCCTTATCGCCAAATTCGTGTGCGATACACATATCAAGAAGCGTTTCGTGGTCTTCGTCCCCTGCACGGAAAATCTCGTTTGAATATTTTGAAATAACAGACGGATAAAATCCGTAGTGGTGGGACTCCATAATACCTGCAAGACCGTACTCTTTATTAAACTTTATAAGTTCATCATAACGCTTTTTCCAAAGCTGTGCACCGGGCTGATAAGGCATTACACCCATATCCCAGGTAAGACCGCCCGTGTTTGCCATTGCATATACTTTGTACCCCTCGGAGTGTGCAAATTCAATATCTGTCACAAATTTCTCCG
>JAZNLD010000129.1:0-8239 GCA_045578925.1 Clostridia bacterium | reverse complement strand
AAGTCCTTCAGGTGGATTATCCATATATTTTTTGCGTAGTTTCTCAGTATTTGAATTCATGTGATTCACCTCCATAAGGAGATTATATCATAAATAAAGAAAAAATGGAAGTCATGCAGAAGACCTTTTTCCATGAGAACGTGTACGATCCTGCCTTTCAAACCAGAAATGATACTTGGGTTTATAATTTTTAAGTTCGCGAAGATGAACATTCTGCGGTACATTTAATATGTCATAAAGATGGCTGGCTGTGGCAATAGAGGGAACAAGGTCTATGAAATTTTCTTTGCAGTACTTATCAAGTTCCTGTATATCATCAGGCATCAGACAACAAGACTCAACAAGTGTTCCGTAATGCTCCTTGAAAGGAAACGCGTGTTCCATATAAAGGTGCATGGTATTGAGCTTATAAAAAACAAGCTGGTCAACAAGCCATTTCATCGTCTCAATAGTAGGTACTTTACCGCGGGTTACGTCGTGATAAAAACCGCGAATCTTGTTTTTCGGCTTGTCCTTGATTTCAACACAGTTTGGCTTTTCGTTTTCAAGAATCTGACGAAGCGTTTGTACGGCGTAAAATGCGCCGTTTACTCCGTCACCTTCAATTCTTATTTCGTCGTTTGAAACGAGAAGATGATATCCTTCTTCGGCTGTGTCATTGTATGAAATATAAAGCGGAATACCTTCATCACTTACGGGGAGCTTGGATGCCGCTTTGACAATTCTTTCGTCAGTGATTTTGCTTGCAAGCAAAACTTCTTTTTTCAGAAGAAATTCACGTTTTTCTTTTATGCTCTGCGGAGTTGGAATTAAATGCATATCAATACTCCTTTTTTGTGTGAATAATTTTATTTTAACATAAAAAGAGGGTTTTGCTATTCTCAATATTTATATAGTTATTCACTATGTTCATATCAAAAAAACGGATTGGAAAAATCCAATCCGCTTATTATCATTTACAGTTGATATCAAAAAGATGGTTAAGGCATTCCTTCTTGCTTTTTTCGTCAAGAGCCTCGTAGCTGTACTCGAAAGAACGAAGCTGAATTTCCTTTGTACTCTTCGCTCCAAGATTTCTTACTTCGCCAAGCTTGCCCGAATTGAGAAGGTCAACAAGCGCACCTACATCCTTAATACCATGTGCCATAAGGGCATTGTAAGATCTTACTGAAAGGTCAAGGTCCTTAATTGACATTTTACAAGTCTGCATAGAAAGGGGAATTGACACCTTCAGTGTGGGAAAAAGATGTGAAAGAATGGGCAAAAGACCATAATTTTCAACACATTTATAAACCATATCCAAGTCATGAATTTCCATTATTATACCACCAATCAAATTCTGTCTGTAATTTCATTCTTAATTATAATATCATACGCAAACGCAATAAACAATTGGCAGAATAACAAAGGTTTAGTACCTAAAACTGTAAAAAGTATAAAAAATATACAAATTATTGATTTTTGTCAAGTTTTGAAAGCAATTGCTCGAACTTTAATCCGTACCAGTATTTTTCTCTTTCATCAAGGGTGTTTAAAATGCATTCGTTGACAAAATCCGATGCGCTTTTGGTGGCCTCTGCAAGTGACTTGCCACCGAGATACATTCCTATAAAGGTGCTGGCAAATAAATCACCGGAACCATAAAAGACTCCGTCATAGAGTGGCTTTTCAGCTGCAAAAAGCGTGGAGGTTTCTTTTTCGTAAGCAATCGTTGATATACTGTTTTCACCGTGAACACCGGTTATTATAACATTGCCGCAAATTTCTGAAAGTGCCTTTGCCACAATCTCGTGGGAAAGATTATTTTTATAGTCTTCGGGATTGTTGCCCGAAAGAATCATTGCTTCTGTCATATTTGGTGAAATAATATCTGCTTTTTTACAGAGCTCGGCAAGATTTTTTGCGTAATCTTCTCCAAGACCTGAATAAAACTTGCCATTATCAGCCATCGCAGGATCAATGAAAACGACAGTGTTATCTTTTTTAAATCTGTCAATGAAATCACTTACCGCGCAAATAAGCTCGTTTGAACCGATATAACCGACATAGATAGCATCAAATTCGATGCCCAAACTTTCCCAATGGTCGCAAATCCTATGAAATTCATTGTGCAACGGGTGAAATGTGTATCCCTCAAATTCACCTGTATGTGTGGATAAAACGGCAGTAGGAAGGACAACAGTTTCTATTCCGAGCGCAGAAATAACGGGAAGTGCCACCGTGATTGAACACTTTCCGAAACAAGACAAATCCTGGATTGTTACTAACCTTTTTTGTTTCATAAAAACCTCTTTACCTATATAAACCGACGGGAAACCCCGTCGGTTTACAGTTTTTGTTAAATTTTATAACGCTGCTTGTACATATCGTAGTTTTCGAAGAATTCGTTTGCACCTGTTTCCTTGACATTTGAAAGATATTCGTGTGTCTGGAATGAATTGTTCTCAATTTCAAGCAAGCATACTGCGATATTAGAACAGTGGTCGGCAACTCTCTCATAGTTATTAAGAATATCAGAAAGAATGAAACCAAGCTCAATTGTACATTCACCGAGGCGAAGTCTTTCAACGTGGTTTTTCTTGATTTTATAGTTCAATTTATCAATAATCTGTTCAAGAGGCTCAACCTTCTTTGCAAGATTGAGGTCCTGATTAACCATAGCTTCAATTGCAAGGGTAAGGATTTCGCGTACAGCATTGGCAATAACGGAGATTTCACGCTGTGCTTCCCTTGAAAATTCAACATCCTTAGTGTAAATTTCCTTTGCTGCGGCAAGGATGTTTACAGAGTGGTCAGAAATTCTTTCAATATCACCAACAACGTGAAGAAGCTGTGAGACTTCGTGGCTGTCTTTCTGTGAAAGCTTATGTTCAGAAACCTGAAGAAGATACGAACTGATTTTATCTTCGTAAACATCAATTTCATCCTCTGTCTTGAGAAGCTCGTTTGCCTTTTCTTCGTCATAGTTTCCGAGAAGATTCATTGATTCAATAAGTGAGTTCTTTGTAATAACTGCCATTTCTTCTACGAGCTGTCGGCTTGTTTTAACAGCAAATGCAGGAGATGTAAGGAAACGGGGATCAAGAGTTTTAAAGGTTGCACTTGATTTTCCGCTTTTCTGAGCCTTTTCTTTTACTGTAGCGATTGTAAGCTTTTCAATAAGCGAAGTAAAGGGAAGAAGAATTACTGTTGAAATTATGTTGAATGCTGTATGTATAACAGCGATGTTTACGGGGTTTGCCATATATGTTTCTTCCATAAATGAGAAGCCGAGAGTAGCATTGAGTGCATAGAAAACAGAGCATACAATAACAACGCCTATCATCTTGATATAAAGACACGCCATTGCAACTCGTCTTGCATCTGTGTTACCGCCGATTGAGGATATAATCGGTGTAACTGTTGTACCGATGTTCTGTCCCAGTATGATGGGAAGTGCAACGGGAACGGGAACAAGACCTGTTATTGAAAGTGCCTGCAAAATACCAACCGATGCAGAAGATGACTGAATGATAGCAGTAAGGATAAGACCCATAAGAATGCCGAGGATGGGATTCTCAAACTTTATCATCATAGAAGCGAATGCAGGGTCATCTTTAAGTCCGCCCATAGAATCACTCATTGCTTCCATACCGAACATAAGAATAGCGAAACCAATGAATATTTTACCAAGGTTTCTCTTCTTATCGGTTTTTCCTGCCATTATGAGAAGAAGACCGACGAGTGCGAGTATGGGTGTGAATGATTCCGGCTTGAAGAGCTTAAGAATAAGCGTACTTTCTTCCGAAATAGCGGAAAGAGAAAGAAGCCACCCTGTAACCGTTGTACCGACATTTGCACCCATAATAATGCCTAATGTCTGGCCAAGGCTCATAATACCTGCGTTAACAAAACCAACAAGCATAACGGTAGTCGCGGAAGACGACTGAATAAGTGCAGTAACTACAAGACCAAGCAAAAGCGCCTTGAATCTTGTTGAAGTAAGTTTACTAAGAATGGATTCAAGCTTACCGCCCGAAAGCTTCTTGAGACCGTCACCCATTTCGTCCATACCATAAAGGAAAAGGGCAAGACCGCCGATGAGCGCTAAAATTGAAAAAATGTCCATTAGTTTTTCCTCCTTGAATGCATCAGGAATTAACTTTCTTTACTATATCTATAATCTCAGCAGGATGTGAGACATAATAATCTGCGCCGTTTTCTTCAAGCTCTTTCTTTCCGCGAAAACCCCATAAAACACCGATTGTGTAAAGGTTTGCTGCCTTGCCTGTCAGCATATCTGTCGCGGTATCGCCTATATAAAGGCACTCTTCAGACTTCATTCCAAGCTCATCAATAATTTCATAAACCCCTTGTGGATCTGGCTTTAACGCAACATCCTGACGCGCACCATAGCATATATCTATAGTGCCTTCAGGGAAAAGCGAAGATGCAATTTTCACAGTGGTTTCGTGAGGTTTGTTTGAAAGAATTGTGATTTTGATGCCCATTTCCTTAAGTTTTTGCATCATATCAATGACACCTTCATAAGGCTCGGTAAGATACAAAAAGTCAGAATCATATTTGCCGTTGTATTCACTTGCAACCTCGTCATAAAGACTACGATCAGCACCTACTGTATCGAGCATTCTTTCAACAAGAGTTTTTGCTCCGTTTCCGACAAGAATTTTGTACTTTTCCGTGTCAATTGTGGGAAGATTTGCCTTTTTAAGTGCATTGTTTGCAAAATAAGCGATGGAATTTATGGTATTGGCAACAGTACCATCCAAGTCAAAAATACACGCTTTTATCATCTGTTATCTCCTTATAATCCTGATAATCCTGGTTGAAAATATTGTTGATCTCTTGAAAAAAGGAAGTTTATCCAGTATGTAGAACAAAATAAGCACGCCAATAAGTGAACCTATTGCCGATGCATCTGCAATAACGGTGTTGTCGGTGAATTTTTTTACTATGAAATATGTAGCAATGCATATAAGAAGCGGAAGTATATACCCAGTGAATGCGAGAAGCATATAAGAAAGTGAATTCATCTGTATTTTAACAGTGTCTCCGACATTAGCTGAAATACCGTTTACAGCTTCGGTAACAGAAGCTGTAGGTTTACAGCCGCCTTCACAGCTGGCACAGTTTTCGCCACACGCAGAAACTCGGTGTATTCTTACAAGTGCATTTTTGCCTCGAAGCTCAACAACTTCCCCTATTTGTTCCATAAAGAGTACCTCCTTTTAAGACATTTGCGTTATCATTTCGCGGGCGTTCTGAAGCGCAATTTCGCTTATGTTATCACCGCTGATGATTCTGGCAATTTCCTTTATTCTGTCTTCTTCAGAAAGAAGATTTATATCAGTTCTGAAGCCTTCTGACGAAAGCTTTTTCTCAATTAAGAGATGCCTTTTTGCGGCTGCCGCAATTACGGGCAGATGTGTAACACATATCAGTTGATAATTTTCAGCAAGACCGCGCATTTTCTTTGCGATTTTTTCCGCTGCGCGTCCTGAAACTCCGGTATCTATCTCGTCGAAAAGAAGGGTGGGGATATTATCAAAATCAGAAAATACCGACTTGATTGCGAGCATAATACGGCTTACTTCACCGCCTGATGCTATTTTTACCATGCTTTTCGGGGCGTCAAGAGGATTTGTGGAAATAAGAATTTCCACCTTTTCTGCACCCATGGAATAAAGCTCGCACGGAGTAAAATTGAACTCAATCCTACATTTTGGCATATCAAGACTTTCAAGCTCTGCACAAAGTTTGGAAGAGAGAATTTCAGCACTTTTTCTGCGTGAATCAGTAATTTTTTCAGCTATTGAAGAAGCCTTTTTGAAAAGTTCATCACGCTCGGCAATAAGCTTGTCCTTGTTTTCGTTAAATGAACGTAAAAAGCAAAGTCTTTCTGCTGAATTCTCATAAAATTCAAGTATAGCGGGAATTTCACCGCCATATTTTCTTTTAAGTGTATTGATTTCTGCGAGGCGGTCATCGATTTCGGAAAGCTCGCCCGCGTTGAAATCAGTAGAAGCCATATAGCCTGACACTTCGTGTGAAAGTTCTTCCGCCTCATAATAAAGCTCAGCTGCCTTCTCTGCGTAGGAGGAAGCACCCTCATCAATATCTGCAAGAGCCTCAAGTGCGCGTTTGGCATCATAAAGAAGCTCCTTGACTTTATTATCACCTGAAAGAGTAAAATATGCTTTTTCAGAGAGCTTACTGATTGACTCTGCATTTTCAAGAAGCTTTTTTCTTGAAATAAGCTCATCTTCTTCAACTAACGAAAGGTTTGCCTTTTCAATTTCCTCTACCTGATAGGAAAGATAGTCAATTTCACGCTCGCGGGATGATTCATCCTCATCAAGCTTTGAAATAGCTGAATTTGCGTTTTTCAATTTATCATAAATATTTCTGTACTCTGTAATTAGTACCTCATTCTCTGCAAACGCATCAAGAAAACGAATATGTGTAGATGTGTCCGAAAGCTCGCCCGTATCGTTCTGTCCGTGAATGACGATGAGTTTTTCGCCAACTTTTTTAAGTTGAGAAACATTAACCGCACAACCGTTTACGTGGCACAGATTTCTGCCGTCGGGGTATATTTTACGGGTGATGATGATGTTGCCGTCGTCGCAGTCTATACCAAGATCTTCTAAAAATGTGTCAAGCTCTTTTGAGAAAAATGTCGCAGAAACCTTACCGTGAGGAGCCCCCTCACGGATAAGCTCGCGCGTAGAACGCGCGCCGAGAACCATATTGAGTGAATTTATAAGGAGTGACTTCCCCGCGCCTGTTTCGCCGGTAATTATGTTAAGTCCCTCCTGGAATTCAACCGAAGAATGTTCAATAACCGCAATATTTTCAATATCAAGTCCTGTAAGCATACTTAATTCCCCATACTGCGAAGCTCTTTGCAAAGCCTTTTAGCAGCATCTTCACTTCTTGTAATCATGAAAATTGTATCATCGCCGGCAATTGTGCCAAGGCATTCCGGAAGCTGCATAGCATCAAGAACGCTTGCCGCCCCCTGCGCCATGCCTGCAAGTGTTCTGATAACAATTGTGTTGAGAGCATAGTCTACATCAATAATACTTTTATGGAGAATGATTGACATTTTGTCTGAAACGCCTGAAGCAACCTCATCAGAGTGAGGGGCATAGACATAGCGTCCGTCGTTGTTGAGCTTTTTTACGAGTCGAAGCTCCTTAATATCTCTTGAAACAGTTGCCTGAGTAACCTCAAAGCCCATAGTCGCAAGGTGAGAAGTCAGCTCCTGCTGTGTTTCAACACTATTTTCTTTTATCAATGTAAGAATAGCCGAGTGTCTTTTATTTCTCATCACAAGTTACCTCTTATAATTTTTTCTGCAAAATATCGTAAAAACTAAATTCGCTATGAGCGAGCTTAGTAACAAATTCCGACTTTTCAATAATTATGTAGTCATCTTTTTTAAGATTGGCGAAAAATTGTCCGTCAACATTGAGTTCAGCTTCGCCGTCTGAAGTGATTTTAACTGGCTCAGGCGGGGAGATTATACTGCGTGCGCGCAGTGTGTGCGGACAAATAGGTGTCAGTATCATAACATCCGTATCAGGAGATACAACAGGACCTCCTGCAGACAATGAATACGCGGTTGATCCGGTAGGAGTTGCGACAATAATACCATCAGCACGGTATGATGATACAACCTTGCCGTGAAGGTCGTGCGCAGTAAAATTTATAAGTCGCGATTTTTCGCGTGTTATAACAGCTTCATTGAGGACGTGACAACTTTCCTTCAACTTGCCGTCAGAGAATAATTTTATGCAAAGCATAGATCTGTTGTCATAATCTATGTCATCGGAGAGAAGTATTTTTGCTGCTTCTTCTGCGTTAGACCCCTCAATAGTGGAAAGATAACCGAGGTTGCCGGTGTTTATTCCCACAAGAATATTGCCATAACGTGCACATTTTTTCGCTGTGGAAATAATTGTGCCGTCACCGCCTAATACTGCAACAACAGGGCATTGAGAAAAGCATTCCTCCTCGTCTTTATAAACGACGTCAGGAAACAAAGTGTCTCCTGCGGGGAAGGAATAAATTTCCGCCTTCCCGCAAAGAAGCTTCACAAGCTTTTCTGCAACGCTTATTGCGTTTTCTTTATCAAAATTGATGACCAATGCGATTTTTTTCAAATCAATCACCTTTTTATAAACATATTCTGTATAATTATACATTAAATAAGAGGTTGATGTCAATAATTTTA